>NZ_JAUBPB010000125.1:0-5947 GCF_036700545.1 Microcoleus sp. SVA1B4 | reverse complement strand
GTCCCGCCCGTCCTTTTTGGCCGGGCGGGACGCCCATCCCACTTTCAAGAGTGGAAGTTATTTAATTCTCATTCCTTCAACTTCCAACCTGGTTTGACAACTTGCCGGGAACGAGCCATTACTAAACAATCATTCGGCACATCTTCTGTCACCACAGAACCCGCCGCTACAGTAACATCTTCCCCCAAAGTTATCGGTGCAACCAGCACGCTGTTAGAACCCGTTTTACTCCGATCGCCTATTTGAGTTTTGTGCTTGTTTTTTCCGTCATAATTCGCCGTAATTGTCCCAGCACCGATGTTGACTTTTTCTCCCAAAGTCGCGTCGCCTAAATAAGACAAGTGAGCGACATTAGTTCGATCGCCTATTTGAGTATTTTTCAATTCTACAAAATTGCCGACGCGACAGTTAGCCCCAATTTCTGCGTGTCCCCGCAAATGTGCGTAAGGGCCAATTCGCGAATTTTTAGCAACCATACTGTCAGAAACCACTGAATAAAGCACAGTCACATTTTCCCCAATCTGACTGTTTTCGATCAAACTGCCGGGGCCAATGCGACTCCCGGAGGCGATCGAAGTATTTCCCCGCAAGTGAGTTTGCGGCTCAATTACCACATCCGGCTGCAACTCTACGGTATCGTCGATCGTGATGCTGTTGGGATCGAGCAGCGTCACTCCCGCCGTCATCCACTTGTCCTTTATCCGCATTTGCAAAATATCGCAAGCTGTGGCTAAATGTTTGCGATCGTTAATTCCCAATATTTCTTGATAATCTTCCACATCCACCGCCATCACCGGACTGAGGAAATTTACCGTATCAGTTAGGTAATATTCTTTTTGGTCATTATCTGCCTTCAATTCTGGCAAAATTTTCTCTAAATCCGGCCAGTGAAAGCAGTAAACACCTGCATTAATTCGGTGATTTTGCTTTTGAGCTTGTGTGCAGTCGCGGTGTTCGACAATTTGCTGGACTAAGTTTTGACTGTCGGTAAATACTCGTCCGTACCCTTGGGGATTCGGTAAATTAGCTGTCAATAAAGTAGCAGAGTTTTTGTGCTGTTTGTGAATGGCCATCAATTGTTTGATAGTTTCTGCCCTCAGCAAAGGTACATCCCCATTTAAGACCAGCAAGTCTCCTTGAAATCCCTCTAAGTGAGGCAGCAATTGTTGGATGGCATGACCGGTTCCCAATTGTTCGGTTTGTTCTACAAATTCTAGGGGAGGAGATTGAGGATTTTTCCCTGATATTTCTTGACCTCGAATCAGGGATTCTTTAACGAGTTCACCTCGATAACCGACGATGACAAGTCGCCTGGTAATTTGAATTTCTTGACAACTTTGGAGGACTCTCTCAACTAGCGATCGACCGCCTAATTCGTGTAGAACTTTAGGCAAGTCAGATTTCATGCGCGTGCCGCGTCCAGCCGCTAAAATTGCTATTGCTACCATTGTGCGATCGAGTTATTTGCTATAAAAACTTGAATATTGACTAACTGATGATATCACTCGCTGTCCGCCGATGGCACTGCGATCGCACAAATTTTTCATCTAAAATTTCCCATCTCGCATCCGCGCGATCGAGCATTTTTCCAGGCGGATGCTGGTTGTAGGGGCGACGCTTGCAATATCTGGACTGGCGCGCCCGGTATCAAAAACCTGGTTGCAGCAGCAGTATTTGGCGGCTGAGCAAGACGACTTGCATTCCTCACTACAAACCTGAGTTCGGCTTAAAGCCAAGCAATGCAAGTCATTCCCCAAGGGATGCCAGGGGGAGGGAGAGTGAGAATTTGCATCTTTGGGCTGGGATTTGCCGCGATATATTATACTATTCATTGAATTTCAGTTAGGGTGTTTTTAACTTAAAAAAACTATTTATGAATTTTTCATTCCTTCTGCATTATCAGGTGTCCAGCTATGACAGAGCTTAATTTTCAGGAACTTGCCAAGCAGGGAGATATTGCCACTGCGATCGCATCTTGGCTTGAGAGCCAGTTGCAATCTGAAGGCATCACAGCCTCCGCTAATCTCGACGGCGATTGTTTGGATGTAATTCTTGAGGCCGAGCAGGTACCGAAAGAAGATACATTAGTTGATTTTGTTCGCACCGAGCTGACCAATTTGCAGCCGGATTCGATTCGCAAAGTGAAGGTTGAGGGCCGACAAAGCGGTCAGATTGCTGCTGCTTGGAGTCACGAGTTTAGTTTGGACAACAGCACTTTTGAACAACAAAGTTTTGCAGGAGAATCTGTACCAAATACTGCTGTTGCTAATATGGACGATCGCACAGAGATGGAGAACAATATTGAGGAGGAAAAACCGTCGGAACTTGCTGCATTTGAAAACCGACTGCGATCGACTTTCATTGTAGTCGGGCTAGTAACGGGTATGTTGGCGATCGCCGTGGTGGCGTTTGTCGGTAAAATTTTGAACCAGCCAGCAGCAACTGCGGGCAATAATCCCGATGAAACAGCAGATTTAGCAACTGCACCAGATACTTTTCGAGAAGCCGTTAACAGCGCACTCAAAGCAGCAGAATTAGGGCGATCGGCAAAAACCAAGGAAGATTGGAGTACAGTTATCGATCGTTGGCAAGAAGCCGTCTCATTAATGAGAAGAGTACCAGTTTCTAGCCCCAACCATCAACTAGCTCAAGCAAAAGTAATCGAGTATCAGAAATATCTGCTTTACGCTCAAGAAGCAGCAGTAACTCCCCCTCAGCCAACTCCAACTCCCGCACCAGCCGAAAAACCACCTTCGGAAAAAGCAACTCCTAAAAAATCTAATTCTGAAAAAAGAGCTTCGGAGAAACAAACTTCTAAAAAATCTCGTACCGATAAAGCAGAACCCGATAAAAAAGCTCCTTCCCGATAAATGTTAAAACATAGATTTGAATACTTATGACTGACAACACTTTAATCGTTTCTCCTGAATGGTTAGCCACCAATACCGACAATCCGCAAGTTGTAATCATTGACTGTCGTTTTTCCCTTGCCGACCATGAATTGGGACAAAAACAATATCAAGAAAGTCACATTCCCGGAGCTTTCTATTTAGATTTAAACCGCGATCTCGCGAGTGCTGTGGGCAAACATGGCGGTAGACATCCGCTGCCAAATATTGAAGAATTAGCTGATAAATTGAGCGCGATCGGCATTAATTCACCAGAAACTTTAGTCGTCGCCTATGACGATTCGCGACTGGCTTTTGCAGCTCGCTTGTGGTGGCTGCTGCGATATATGGGACACAGCAAAGTCGCTTTGTTAGACGGCGGTTTCAGTGGCTGGAAAGCGGCGGGCTATCCGGTAACAAATATTTTGCCAGAACCCCGTGAGGGTAAATTTGTTGCTCATTTGCAACAGGATTTGGCGGTAGATATTGAGGCGGTAAAAGAGCGTAAAGACTTGCCGGGAAAGGTTTTGGTTGATTCGCGAGAAAGCGAGAGATATGAAGGTTTGCGGGAGCCGATCGACCCCATTGCAGGCCACATTCCGGGTGCGGTTAACTATCCTTGGCAAGGGGTGACGGATGAAACTGGAAAAGTGCGATCGGCATCCGAACAAAAACAGCGGTGGACAGAATTAGAAAAAGCGGAAGAAATCATCGTTTATTGCGGTTCCGGGGTGACGGCTTGCGTCAATTTACTGTCTTTAGAAATCGCCGGAATTCCCGATGCTAAACTTTATGTCGGTAGCTGGAGTGACTGGTGTTCTTATCAGTTGTAGGGTGCACTCCTCGATATGATTGTTGACTGTTGACTGTTCACTGTTGACTGTTCACGGCGTCAACCGTCAACCGTCAACCGTCAACATCATGCCGGTGTAACCGGAAATGATATCAAAGCGAAATTCCTCGCTATGAGGACTAATGAGTTCTTCAGTCCTCTTTGAGAGGACTTTCGCTATGAGACAGGGAATTCATTCCCTGGCGGACTGTTGGGTGAGCGGGAGGACTGGCGGACTAAAAGCTTAAGTTGACACTAATAGGTAGCGGGTAATCACTTCGACTGACATCTTGCACCATTCTCAAGAACAGGCAAGATGCCTGTTCCACAAGAAAATCTACTCTTTGTGGAACAGGCATCTTGCCTGTTCAGAAGGCGAATTAAACAATACCCTAAAAATCAAAATAAATATAAGGCAAACCGCCTTCGGGAGCCAACAGCCAAACCGCATACAAACAAAGCGGCACTAACACCAATTTCATCGGCCAATTTAACTCTAATTTCAAACCCCGACTCAACGCATAATTCCCCAGCATCGCCACAGCCAAAGCAGCCAACATCCAAGCTAAACTCACTCTATCTAAACCCAAAGCTTCTACATAAACTTTCTCAGCAAACTGCACATCAGCAGTGTGTCCCCACAAATGCGAAATCGCCCATCCAGAATCCTTTAAATCGGGAAGTCGGAAAAATATCCAACTACCAAAAACCATCGCCTGAGTCAACAGCCAACCGATCGCAATCCCGATCGGATTTTCCCACAAAAACTCGATCCGCAACCGCTTAAACAGCACATCACTCAGCCTGTGAACCGCCAAAGCTAAACCGTGTAAAACCCCCCACACAATAAATCCCCAAGCCGCCCCGTGCCAAATTCCCGCAATTAACATGACAATAGACAAATTCAGACAAGTGCGCCACAAACCGACTCGCGAACCGCCCAAAGGAAAATACAAATAATTGCGTAGCCAATCGCCTAAAGTCATGTGCCAGCGTCGCCAAAAATCAGCTATGCTGGCACTAAAATAAGGAAAATCAAAATTTGGTGGCAAATACCAACCCAGCAGCAAAGCAGTACCCCGCGCCATGTCAACATAGCCACTAAAATCAAGATAAAGTTGCAGCCCGTAAGCCAAAATCGCCAGCCACAAATCCTCGCTACCCGCCCGCTGTAAATTGGTAAAGCTTAAATCGACATAAATTCCCAAGTTATCTGCGAAAAGACCTTTTTTTACTGCACCAAAGGCGATCGTCCAAAGTCCCTCAGAAATGCGATCGGGCGTTGGAAATTGTTGGGTTTTCAGTTGATATATCAAGTTGTGATACCGAGTAATCGGGCCGGAAATCAGTTTTGGAAAAAACAACTTGTAAGCAGCAAAGTGCAGCAGCGAAGTAGCAGCAGGCGCGCCTCGGTACACGTCAATCAAATAAGCAATGCACTCAAAGCAAAAGAAACTCAATCCCAGGGGTGCGATGACGTGACTTTTCACCCAGTCAGCCCCGTCGATAGCAAAAGGCCAATTTAACAAAGTGCCGATCGAACTCAATAAAAAAGGCACATACTTAAAGCCCAGAAGCAGCAACACATTCAGGGAAATTCCTATCCACAGCAGCAACAAACGGCGGCGGTTCCAAGATTCATTAGCAATCCGCCAATCCAGAGGTTCCCCAATCGCCATCCCCAAGCAGTAATTAAACAAAGCAGCGACTAACAGCAGAGGGATGTACCAAATTTGCAGCGAAGCATAAAAAATCAAACTACCCGCCAACATGATGAACAGTCGCCACCACTGCAGCGGAACCAACCAGTAAGCCGCGAACAAAACTAACAGAAACAGCGCATATTGAAGGGAGATGAAAGTCATACCATTTTAGATTTTAGATTTTAGATTTTAGAATTGGGAATGGCTTATTTTGTATGGGTTTGGATTCCGGGTCTACTGTTGCATTATTTTTATTAATCGAGACTTTGCTAAGAACAAGATTTATCCTGGATTTTAGCCGATCGCCCACACGAAAACAGGCCCTCGGTAAGTCCCTACTATATAGTCGGCAACTGAGAACTGCTACATTTTACAGCACAAAGGTTAAATTCTGTTGCAAATTAAATAAATCTTGCCTGCTATAAATTCACTCTCTTAGGAATGAGAATTAAATAACTTCCACAAGTTTGTGGGATGGGCGTCCCGCCCGTCCGTTTTGGACGGGCGGGAAGCCCCTCCCACAA
>NZ_JAUBPB010000124.1:2117-6133 GCF_036700545.1 Microcoleus sp. SVA1B4 | reverse complement strand
TCCCGCCCGTCCTTTTTGGCCGGGCGGGACGCCCATCCCACTTTCAAGAGTGGAAGTTATTTAATTCTCATTCCTTATCAACTAATTCATCACGTCAAGGATTCCCTTGACTACGCCTTCCATGACTTTTTCAATTAAGCTCAATTCATTTTCGCCGATCGACTCATTTAAGAGCATTGACTGAATCCGCTGTCTGTCATCGCGAGTCAGTTCGCCGGACGAAAATATCCGCTCTACTATTTGTTCAGTTAGAAATGGGAAAGCTGGAGTTTGCATGGTTGGTCTCTAAAAGCATCAATATTTTGTTTTTAACTTTATTAGAGGAGCCAGTTATGGTGTGGGTTTTTACTTTCCCACCCAATCAGTGCTCCAATCTTATGACTCTGGGGGGCTTTTGTCAATACACTTGTTACAGAACAATACAAAATTTGCCTGAAATTTCCCACATTCTGGCAACGGGTGGTTTTGGAGTGCGATCGACCCCGGTGGTGGCGGTGTGCGATCGACTTTTTGAAGTTTATGGGCACTTTAGCGGAACATTACAGCTCAAAAAAAATCAAAACGAGAAGAGATTAAAATTGGTAATGGAGAATTGGCTTGTCTGAAATCCCTCTTCCTTCCGGCTAATGACTAATGACTAATGACTAATGACTAAGGAATAATGACTAATGACTAATGGCTTCCTCCAATGACCTATTTTCCTTCGGCTATAATTTTGACATTAGGTTTTTGGCTGCTACCTCTAGCAGTGCGATCGCAACCTGTCGTTCCTGCAAATGACGGCACAAATACTGTTGTTCAGTCCGAGCAAAACCGCACCGACATTAGTGGCGGACAATTGTCAGGAAACGGGGCCAATCTGTTTCACAGCTTCAGTCAATTTAATCTCAGCGAAGGTCAAATTGCTAATTTTCTAACTAATCCAAATATTCAAAATATTTTAGGGCGGATTTCCGGCGACAATGTTTCCATCATTAACGGTCTGATTTCTGTAAGCGGCGGCAACTCAAATTTATTCTTAATGAATCCGGCGGGAATTGTCTTCGGTCAAAATGCTAGATTGAACGTGCCGGGGTCTTTTTTCGCGACAACTGCTACAGGTATTGGTTTCGGTGACGGCTGGTTCCATTCGGCGGGAATTAATGATTACAAAGCTTTACTGGGAAATCCTAATCAATTTAATTTTACTAACTCACAAGTTGGTGCAATTGTCAATGCCGGAAACTTGGCAGTTGGCAACGGGGAAAGTTTAACTTTGCTCGGTGGCACCGTTATTAATACAGGACAATTATCCGCTCCCAACGGTCAAGTTACTGTGGCTGCTGTTCCGGGACAAAATGCAGTCCGTATCAGTCAAGTTGGCAATTTATTGAGTTTAGAAATTACTCCGTCTTGGCAGTCAGAAAAATCGGCGATCGCCCCGGTTTCTTTGCCTCAGTTGCTAACGGGGCCCGGCGTAGCGTCAGCCACAGGTTTAACGACTAACGAACAAGGTCAATTGGTACTGACTGGCGGCCAAACAGTGCCCGCAGTTGCCGGAAGTGCGATCGTCTCCGGTTCTGTAAATGTATTTGGCCCTTCTGGGAATGCTGGCGGCACAGTCAATATTTTAGGGGAAAAAGTCGGACTTTTCGGCGCAAATATCAATGCTTCCGGGACTGACGGCGGAGGTACTGTGCGCGTCGGAGGCGGTTTCCAGGGGATGGAACCAGTGCCAAATGCCCAGGTAACTTATGTTAGTCCTGATTCTACGATCGCAGCAAACGCGATCGACCGCGGCAATGGCGGCACTGCGGTAATTTGGTCAGACAATACAACTCGCTTTTTCGGCAATATTAGTGCTCGCGGGGGCACTGCCGCAGGTAACGGCGGAACAGTAGAAGTTTCCGGCAAAAATGCTTTAACTTTCCAAGGAGAAGTCGATACCCGCGCGACTAACGGTGCGATCGGCAATTTGTTGCTCGATCCGGCAAATATTACCATCGTCAGCGGTAACGGATCCAGCAGCGCGCGATCGGGCGGGGAACTCGAATCGGCACCAGAACCCAATGAAACATCGATCTCAGAAGTGCAGTTGGAACAGATGGCGGCCGGCAGCAACGTGGTTCTAGAAACCCCAGGCTACATCACCCTCCAAGACTTGCCCGATAACAAACTTTCCCTGCAAGCGAGAACGGGAGACACCGTAACATTTAGATCCGGCGGAGTGTTTGTTGTCAATGACCCCAAGGACTCAATCGACACTCAAGGTGGCAACATCAACATTTCTGGCAGCAGCATCTCTCTGGGCGGACTCAATGCTAACGGTGGCAATATCGCTATCACTGCTAACGGCATTGACTTCAGAGGTGGCAGCAATTCCGTCAGCAGTGCGGGGGGAACAATTGGCTTGCAACCCAACGATAGCCGAGCAATTCGGATCGGTGGCACCGGCGATGTTTTGGGCCTTTTGGACTTGACGGCAACGGATCTCGGCGCTTTGGCGGGGGATTTCGGCTCGATCGCGATCGGGCGCGAAAACGGTAGCAGCACGTCGATCGCGATCGTTGCACCCATTACCTTCAACAGCCCGCTGACACTTCAAGGCAGATCGATCGCGATCGACAATCCCCTGAGAACCAGTGGCAGCGCTAGCTTGACTCTCGACGCGCCCCAAACTAATCTCAACGCCAACATTGCCACATCCGGCGGCGATCTCACTTTTACAGGCAACGCATCCCTCAATGCTGACGTGGCTTTGAGCACGGAAGTTAGCGGCAACATTCTGTTCTCCGGTAGCCTAGACGGATCTCACGCCCTAAGACTAGACGCTGGGCGAGTGCTGTTCGGCGCTACAGTCGGTCAAGCTGCACCGCTGGCGAGTTTAACTGTCAACGCCCGCAGTACCGAGGTATCCGGCAATATTGCGACATCTGGCGACATGACTTTCAATAGTAACGTCACAGTCGATCGCACCGCCGCCCTAGCCACCACTACCGGCAATATCACTTTTGCCAATACCCTCGACAGCAGGCCGGGCCGGGCTAATAATTTGACCCTGCGCGCTGGTGGCAACATTACTTTTGACGGCAGAGTCGGTCAAACTCAGAGGTTGGGCCTGCTCTCGGCCGATGCTGCTAGTGTGACTGCTGCTTCCACAATTGCAGCGCGTATTTTGAGCGTTAACGCGCGAGATTCCGCTCGCTTCGGGGGGGACAGCACGGCCGGTTTGGGAGCCGATATCAAGGCAGAAAACGTTCTCCTAGAGGGTAATTTAAGGACGGATGGTGGCAGCGTGAACCTGCAAGGAAGCGGCGAGGTTCGGACTGGTAATATTACCTCGAACGGTGGGAGGATTCGGGTTGAGGGAAATACTGTTGCAGCAGGTGCGATCGACTCGTCATCGGCGGGCACAGGAGGCGCGATCGCTCTCCAAAGCAATGCTGGCCCTTTAACTGCGGGAGCTCTGAACGCTTCGGGGGCGATCGGCGGAAATATCGATGTCACCTCTTCATCGGGCATTTCGGCTCTAGATATCAACTCCAGCAGCACTTCAAACGGCAACGGCGGGGGCGTTTCCCTGAACGCGACTGATAACATTCAGTTGGGCTTTATCAATGCTCAAGGTGGTACTGGTGGCACTGGTGGCAGTGTTGATGTGACAACCCTCGGTTTGTTTCGCTCGAACAATGTTTTCAACGATATATCGGGCAATTCTTCGAGTATTTCTACTGCCGGAGGTGCGGGGGCGGGGAGGATCGCAATTCGCCACGGAGGCGCTATCGATCAACCATTTGTAGTTGGTGGCGCGATCGACAATGGAACCCTGGGAAGCATTAATGCTGGCGCGGGAAATGCCATTTTGCCCACTTTTTCTGTTGGACAAACTTACACCCAAGGAAGTTTACCAAATCAGATTTCCCTAATTACACCGGGCCCGCCCTCTACTCCCGCACCCATTCCCGCACCCATTCCCGCACCCATTCCCGCACCCATTCCCGCACCCATTCCCGCACCCATTCCCGCACCCATTCCCG
>NZ_JAUBPB010000124.1:0-2017 GCF_036700545.1 Microcoleus sp. SVA1B4 | reverse complement strand
CACCGCCTCTTGAGTCCGTAAATCCCGATCCGGCGCTGTCATTTCCTGCATCTGTGCAAGTAGAATTGCGATCGCAAAGTCAATACAACACTCCCGAAATTAGCCCGGATATTTTCGCTCCTTCTCGCAGGCTAGATTCGGCAGGTTCGGGAGTTTTAGCATTTGAGGAAATCTTTACTCGCGAGTACGAAAAATATCTGGATTTGCCCGCAAGAAGACCGATCAGCAATATGTCGGTAATTTACGAAAATCTTCGCAAAAACGAAAAAATTACCGGAATCAAATCTGCCATTATTTATATGAATTGGCTCAGCAGAGCTGATGCAGCCGCTGCCAAAGAAAATGATTCTGTACTGGTGGCAAGTCAGGATTTATCAAATCTATTGCCTGTGAAAACAAACCTCGCATCCCAGCCATCTCATCCCTTAGAAGATAAGTTGACTCAGAGGTTGTCGCCGGATGGCAAAGAAGTTTCCGATGTTCCGAGTGGCGAGCATTTAGAAATAGTGTTAGTAACAGCTAATGCTCAACCCCAGCGCGTTTTAATTCCGGCTACAACGCGCTGGCAGGTGTTGCAACTAGCTGACGCCCTGCAAACCGAAATAACTAATCCCCGAAAAAGAAGCAGCATTAGTTATTTGGATACCGCGCAAAAACTTTATCGGTGGTTAATTGCACCAGTTGCCGCAGAATTGACAGCTTTAAAGATTGACAATTTAATTGTAATTCCAGCAGCAGGTTTGCGGAGCGTGCCGTTTGCTGCTCTTCACGATGGCAAAGGCTTTTTAGTTGAGAAATACAGCATTAGTGTGATGCCGAGTCTGAGCTTAACTGATATCGGCTACGACAATATTGCGGATGATGAAATTTTGGCCATGGGGGCGTCGGTATTTGAAGATAAAGCGCCATTACCAGCGGTACCGGTGGAGTTAGAGTCGATCGCGCCGCCAAGTGAAGGAAAATCATTTTTGAATCAAGATTTTACTCTCGAAAATTTGCAAGCTCAGCGGGCAAATCAGCCTTTTGGCATCATTCACTTAGCAACTCACAGCGAATTCCAGCCAGGAGAACCGAAAAATTCTTACATTCAGTTGTGGGATAGTAAATTACGTATCGATCAAATGCGACAGTTGCGATGGAATGAACCGCCGGTGAATCTGTTAGTTTTAAGCGCGTGCAGTACCGCTTTGGGCGACGAAGATGCGGAGTTGGGGTTTGCGGGTTTGGCGGTAGCTAGCGGTGCTAAATCCGCTTTGGCGAGTTTGTGGGAAGTCAGCGATGATGGGACTTTGGGGCTGATGACTGAGTTTTATCGCCAGTTGCGGGCCCCCAGACGCGGTGGCAATTTGATGATTAAAGCGGAGGCTTTGCGGCGCGCGCAATTGGAGATGCTGCGGGGGCGCGTGCGGATTCAAGACGGGATGTTGCGAGCCCAAGGGCTTTCTGAAAGTCTAATTTTGCCTCCAGAAATTGCGGCGCGGGGCGATCGAGTGCTTTCGCATCCTTATTATTGGGCCGCCTTTACAATGATTGGCAATCCTTGGTAATGGGGATGTTGAATGAAGAAGGAAAAAGAGGCGCACCATTGTCAGCAACAGGCTTTTCGGCCTGTTCCACAATAAAATTTATCTTTTGTGGAACAGGCCGAAAAGCCTGTTCCTAAAAACCTAATTGAGAATGGTGCAATATCTCAGATGCAACCGGAAACCCTCTCAAATGTCTCGAAACTATGACATCCTAATAGTCTTCCCACCAGTCTTACCGAAGTTATTAGGGTGGTGTGATGAACTCCCTTGATTCGTTAATCGCCCGAAAACCTATACTATTGACATACATTTTTAGGCATTCCGGTTTCACAGTTTCGCTGTAACCAGGCGTGGGAGTCATAATCAGCAATAAATTGACAGCCACATTTGACACAAATGTGGTTCTGTTTTCCTTTTTTCTTAGGAATGAGAATTAAATAACTTCCACAAGTTTGTGGGATGGGCGTCCCGCCCGTCCAAAAAGGACGGGC
>NZ_JAUBPB010000123.1:0-6310 GCF_036700545.1 Microcoleus sp. SVA1B4 | reverse complement strand
CAAGGTCGTGTCATCAATACTTGGGCTGATGTCATCAACCGCGCTAACTTGGGTATGGAAGTAATGCACGAGCGCAATGCTCACAACTTCCCACTTGACTTGGCTGCTAGTGAAGTCACTCCCGTAGCTTTGGTTGCTCCTTCTATCAATGGCTAAGTTTTAGCTTTTGATTGACAAATAGCGCTCCTAGAAATAGGGGCGCTTTTTGTTTTGGGAAAAAAAATTTTATCGACATCCTTTTTCCTTCTCTCAGTTAAATCCGTTACCCCCATTACATCCCTCCGTTGTCTTCCTTCTTCCTTTTTCCTTCTTCTTTTTTCCTTCAGCCTTTAATTTTTTATGATTACTATAGAATATAGGCACTAAGCCGATCGAGATAGTGTGACATACTCCACGGGCGAAATCTTATATTATGGTCTAGGATTCCAATAGTCGGATTCAGAATATGTTGGGCTTGCTATAAAGTGTTCGCTAGCAGCAATGCAATTGTGTCAATTCCCGAATCTAACCATAGACAAATGTAGCTGATCAGGAGTCGCTCCTCACCGTCCCAAGCGCTCTATCTGTAAGGAGAATTTGTATTATGAAAGATGGACAAGAAGTACGCCGCGCCTCCACAGCCGTCATTGCCGGTGTTTGCGGGTTGGCTTTACTGGCGGGAGGGGGCATTGCCTGGTGGACCGCGAACCGTTCGCCAACCCCCGCAGATACGCAGTCTTCTGCTCAAACTACGGCTCCGCCGCTGTCCCCAAGTCCTGCGGAATCTCCTGCTGTAGTTATCCCCGTACCCCCTCCCAATCCTGTACAAGTGCCTACCGCTCAGACGCCTACCGCTCAGACGCCTACAGCTCAGGCGCCTACAGCTCAGACGCCTAACGCTCTGGTGCCAAAGTCGCCGCAGCCAAAGCCTTTGCCGCAGACTGATGTCCAGACAGTGCAAGTCTACTGGCTTAAAGATGCCAGCGGCAAATTTGAGGGAGTTCCTACGAAAGTAGCTGTCAAACAAGCTGACAAGCCTGATGCAGCTTTACAAGCTGCTTTTAACAGTTTGTTGGCTGGGCCGAAGGATGGAACTGTTTCTAGCGAAATCCCTAATGGGACAAAACTCAGGGGTTTGAGTGTTAAGAATGACGGAGTTTATGTCGATTTGTCGGCAGAATTTACTGCGGGGGGAGGGAGCAATTCGATGACTGGCCGATTAGGGCAAGTTATCTATACGGCTACGAGTTTACAACCGAATACCAAGGTTTGGATTTCGGTGGAAGGTAAGCCTTTAGAACTTTTAGGGGGCGAAGGTTTGGAGGTGGCTCAGCCGAGTACCCGCCAAAGTTTTGACAAAAATTTTCCCCTTTAGTAATTATGAGTCATTAGTTAGGAGTCATTAGTTAGGAGTCATTAGTCATCGGTCTGAAGGCAGAGAGTAGGGATTGATAACTTATGACTCATGGCTGATGACTCATGACCACGAATTTCAAAGGTGGTACCCGCCACGTGATTTATCCGTGGAATCAATCCCAAATCGAAAATCGAAAATCAGAAGAGCCCCCGCATTTATCTCGCGCAAGTCAATCTAAAATCTAAAATCTAAAATCTAAAATCGATTGACTGGGGACGGGCCACTAATTTTCAGTGCTTCGTAGTTAGGCTAAATGCCCGAAAGTGTAGGGCTTGCTGTTCGATCCGGCTGGCAAGCCGATCGCACACCATATTACACAGCTCAAAAATTAACTCGTCTTGCACCTTATAATAAGCTGAAGTTCCTTCACTCCGGCGAGTGAGGATACCAGCTTGGAGCATGAGTTTTAGGTGCTTAGAAACATTGGCTTGACTCGTTTGAGTAGCTTCCACCAATTCTTGCACGCATTTTTCGCCGTCGCGAAGCAAGTTCAAAATTCGTAAACGCATGGGTTCGCTCAAAATACTGAAATACTCAGCAACTTGTTGCACAACCTCTTGCGGGACAGGCTGGGATGACTTCATCAAACTCACCGGAGAGAAGTGATCGGGAAATATTAGCATTTATTCTGTCCATAACAATAAAGTAATCCTTCAATCCGGATTAATTCGCATCAAAACTTGACCGTATTCGACAGGTTCGCCATTTTGAACTAAAATTTCCATCACTTGACCGGACACTTCATCAGCATCGATCTCGTTCATCAGCTTCATCGCTTCGATAATACAGACTGTCTGGCCGACCTTGATGCGATCGCCCACATTGACAAAAGGAGGCTCGTCAGGAGCAGCAGCGCGATAAAAGGTTCCTACCATCGGCGAGATAATTGACACCCATTTGGTATCGACAGAAGCAGGTACGGCAGCAGGTACAGCGACAGGGGCGACGGGAACAGGGGCAGGCAGATCCGCTGCTAAATTTTGGTCAACAGCAGGAGGTGACGCTAAGGTGGGACTAGGAACCGCGCCCAAGGCGATCGGAGCGACAGTCGCCACGGCAGCAGGGAGCGCAGCAGAGGTGGCTGGTGAACTTGCCAGAATGCCTTTGCGTACTGTCAGTTCAATATCCCCACTTTTTAATGTCAGTTCCGAAATGCCAGTTTTGTCTAATACAGTTAGCAGGTCACAAAGCTGGTTTAAGTCTAGTTGCACAGCAGATTCAAGGGTAATTAATAATTGAAAATTGAGAATTGAGAATTGAAAATTCAGAATCCGGCGAAGCTATGAGCATCAACGAATTTGGAGGAAAAAGGGATAGTTTTTAAGCTGTGAGCGATGAGTGTTGAATTTATAATTCTTTAACTCAGAACTCAGAACTAAAAACTAAAAACTCCCTTTTTTTCCCTCGTTTCTATTCTCGGCCGAGGTACTTGTCTTCACGAGTATCAATCCGAATCCGTTCTCCAATGGAAATAAAGAGAGGCACCATAACCTGAGCTCCGGTGGAGACGATCGCGGGTTTGCTGCCACCGGTGGCAGTATCTCCTTTGACTCCCGGATCGGTTTGCAGCACTTCCAAGACGACAGAGTTGGGGAGTTCCACTTCCATGATTTGGTCGTTCCAGCGTAGGATGCTGACTTCCATCCCTTCACTGAGGTACTTGACACGATCGCCTATTTGCTTAGCATTGAGGCGACTTTCCTCGTAAGTTTCCATATCCATAAAGACGAACTCGTCGCCCTCTTTATAGGTATGCTGCATCACACTCTTTTCCAGGTTGGCTTGAGGCATAGTCTCGCCCGCCCGGAAGGTTTGTTCTACTACGTTTCCGGTTTGGACGTTTTTTAATTTTGTCCGCACGAAAGCCGAGCCTTTTCCTGGCTTGACGTGGAGGAATTCGATAACCCGCCACACGCCGTTATTCCATTCAATTGAAACACCTGGTCGAAAGTCGTTACTGGAGATCATATAAATTTTTGCGGGCAATCCCGTCGCCTTGCGGGCACGGGGGAACTACAGTCAGTCGATTTTAGATTTTAGATTTTAGATTTTAGATTTACTCCACAGATGAATTTGGGAGATTGAACCTTGGTCTAAAATTTTAATCTCTCCACGACAGGAGTCTGGGGGTTGTATCCGTTTTTGAGCGGGTCAGGTTAAAGCCGCAGTCTAGCTGACGGCATCAAAAAGCAATTGGCATTTTATTTTACCGTTCAAAGGGAGCAAGTGCTGTACGGAAAGCTAAAAAGCTCTCCACGGAAGGAAGTTCGGCAACGAATTGTGTAGGACATTTAAGGGATAGAAGGCCGACAGCGCTGTGGGAAGATAATAGAGGCAATAAAAGTTAAAGTTATGTTGCATTGGCCTAATTTCTCGATCGATACGTGCAAGCGCTGGGTCAAAACCCTCGCTTTAGCGCTCTTGCTGTTCACTCTCGGACTGAGTTTCAGTGCAGTCTCCCATGCCAAACGCCCCAGCAGCAGTATGCCTGCAGGGAATGCGATTACGGACGGGCGGGCGCTGCTGCGCTTCGCTTTACCTATTGACAATCAGACTGTGCGAGAGTTGCAAATCAGTCTCGAAGACATTGGCAACCACATACGATCTAAACGTTGGGGGCCTATTAGCAGCGATGTCAGTAAAGCTTCCAGGATTCTCAACCTCCGGGAATCTGACATTTTAGAGAGTATTCCCGACGCCAAAAAGCCGGAAGCTGAGGCGCTAGTTGCAGGAGTCAAGGAAGCAATTGCGGAACTGGAAAAGGCTGTTGAGGCTAAAGACAGGGAAAAAGTGATTGAATTGAAACCCACAATCCTGGGCACGGTAGGCGAAATCGAAGAGTTGATGGTGACAAAGTTTCCGTTTGAAGTGCCTGCCAAGTATGCTAATCTGCCTCAACTGAAAGGGCGCGCTACTGTGGCTGTACAAACTGAAAAAGGGGAAATTACTGTTGTGGTTGACGGCTACAGCGCCCCGGTTACGGCTGGTAATTTTGTGGATTTAGTCGATCGAGGTTTTTATGACGGTTTGCCGTTTATTCGATCAGAAGAATCCTACGTTTTGCAAACGGGAGATCCCGAAGGCAAGGAAGAGGGTTTTATTGACCCAGCTACTGGCAAATACCGGAATATACCGCTAGAAGTGCTCGTCAGGGAGGAAAAAGAACCTATTTACGGGATTACTCTAGAAGATGCGGGGCGTTATCGCGACGAACCTGTTTTGCCTTTTTCTGCTTTCGGTACTGTGGCTATGGCCCGTACAGAAACTGACCCTGATAGCGCTTCTTCTCAGTTTTTCTTTTTCTTGTTTGAACCTGAACTCACGCCCGCTGGCCTGAATCTGTTGGACGGCCGCTATGCTGTTTTTGGTTACATGATTGAAGGAAAAGAAGTTTTGGAGCAACTGAAGCAGGGAGACAAGATTGTATCTGCTAAGGTAGTTAAAGGAATCGAAAATTTGGTGCGACCTCAAGTTTAATTAATGAGGGCGATTGAAATCGCTTTTACACCAAAGTGACGGCGATTGAAATCGCTTTTACAGAAACAAAGCCCGCCTGCGCGGGCTGAAAAAATCAATAGTGACAGGCATTGAAATCTTTTCTAAATAAAGAAAGGTAACGGCGATTGAAATCACTTTTACACAGACAAAGCCCGCCGGAATCAGGCTGGAAGAAGAGATAATTTTTATAGTTTCGTTATTAAAATTAGGAATTCCATCGAAAATATGGCTATTTTACAATTTTTATTGGTAATGGGTTTGGGCGGATTCGCAGGCTTGTTGATTGTAAAAAATGTGAATGAAAACAAGCAAAAGCAGCGGTTGGATGAGGCTTTTTATCAGTTGTTGGAAACTCAAAACAGTCAAATTTCGCTGATTCAACTGGCGGCTAGTGCTAGGGTTGAGGCTGAAGTTGCTCAGCAGTATTTAACTCGGCAAGTTAAGATTTTTTCGGCGGTTTTAGAGGTAGATGATGAAGGAGATACTTTTTATAGGTTTCCTAGGTTGCGCTTGCCGCCGATTTCGGGTAAGGAATGGTGAATTGAGAAAGTGCGATCGACTAATTCAAAATTATGCAAGTTAAAGATATCGGTGAACAAGGTCTTTTAAGAATATTGCAAAAATTCTGCCCCGCAGAGATAGTGGGTGATGATTGCGCTGTCATGCCTACAAATCCCAACCAATCTCTGGCTATCACTACCGATATGTTAGTGGATGGAGTGCATTTTAGCGATCGCACTACGGGGCCTTATTACGCAGGATGGCGCGCCGCAGCGGCGAATTTGTCGGATCTCGCGGCTATGGGAGCAAAGCCTCTGGCGGTGACTGTAGCCCTCGCTGTGGCGGCGGATACGGCTGTGGAGTGGGTTGAAGAGTTTTATCGGGGGATGACGGCTTGCTTGCAAGAATATGATACGCCGATCGTCGGTGGCGATGTTGTGCGATCGCCCGTTGTGACTGTGGCGATTACGGCTTTTGGACAAGTGGAGTGCCATCGTACCATTAGTCGGTCAAATGCGCGATCGGGCTGGGCGATTGTCGCTACTGGGGTTCACGGAGCCTCCCGCGCGGGATTAGAATTGCTGTTAAATCCAGAATTCGGGCAAAATCTTACAGAAGTCGATCGAGCTTATTTAATTCTCGCTCACCAGCGCCCTAAACCGAGACTGGATGTTTTGTCGGTTGTTTGGGAAATATTAGGTTCCGAAGGTGCGATGGAACCCCCCCTCAGTCCCCCCCTTGCTAAGGGGGGGAAGCAAGATTTTAATTCTCTAGGTGCGATGGAACCCCCCCTCAGTCCCCCCCTTGCTAAGGGGGGGAAGCAAGATTTTAATTCTCTAGGTGCGATGGAACCCCCCCTCAGTCCCCCCCTTGCTAAGGGGGGGAAGCAAGATTTTAATTCTCTAGGTGCGATGG
>NZ_JAUBPB010000122.1:0-6886 GCF_036700545.1 Microcoleus sp. SVA1B4 | reverse complement strand
CGAAAAATCTTCTCTTCATCCCTTGGGCTTGTCTTGGCAACTAGAATAACTGCTCCCCCTATTTATTGAGCCGATACCAGCAATTCAAGTACAGCAAGTATTTACCAAAAGTTACGACCTGAAAGATAGTCTGGTACGTTTGGGTTCAGGAACTGCAAAAACTCCATTTATTACCTTACGTTTGATAGAAGTTCGTTCTGGTAAAACCTGGCATTCTTATTTGACAAGCGTGCTTGACCCTCAAGTATTACCACCCTACGTTGTGGCAGATTTATATCGTAGGCGCTGGAGAATTGAAGATGCTTTTAACACTGTCAAAAGGCTCTTGGGCTTAAGTTATTTGTGGACTGGTTCTCTTAACGGCATTCAGCTCCAAATTTGGGGGACTTGGATATTTTATGCGCTCTTGGTCGATTTAGGTGATGCCGTTGCTGACGAACTCTCTTTACCAATAGATTCGATTTCATTAGAAATGATTTACCGGGGTCTTTACCATTTTTATGTAGCTCATCAAAAAGGTAAGGCAACTGACCCCCCAAAGTATTTCGCCGCGCCCGAAAACCGAGATTTAGGTATTGTTAAATCTCAACGAAAGCCCAATGTTAAATTAATTGTTGCACCTTTCCCCGATCGACAGCGAGGCAAAAACCAATTTTTCTTTGACACATCTTCTCAAATCCCCTTGACAACTGGCATACAGGCTTAACTTGTGACCAATGATCGCGCCCTAACAATCTGTCTTTTATGTCTGGCTTGCGCCTTAGCAATTGCTGTTGCGCCAATTGTCACGCCCGCTCAATCCACAAGTCAATTAGAATTTCGCATTACTCAATTAGAACGTCAAATTTCTGAACTCCGAGGACAAATCTACAGTTTGCAGAATCAAGGTTCTAGAGTTAACCGGCCTCAGTCTCCTCCCCCTTCAGGTTCGGGTCGCACAAATCCTAGAACGCTGTCGGGAGACCCGATGTTTGATAATTTAGCAACTTTGGCAATTGAAACTAAGCAAGATGTTATTAAAATTCAAGAGCGGTTGTCAAAGCTAGAAGCGTCGAGAAATCGCTAGAGAAGGAAGAAGGAAGGCACGACACGGATTTGGACACGGATACAGGGATTAATTATTGAGCAAAAGTCGGGAGTCAGGAGTCAGGAGTCAGAAGGAAGAGGGAAAAAGTCAGTAGTCATTAGTTAGAAGAATGAAGTCATATTCTCCCCTACTCACAACTCCAAACTCTTCCCCTCTCCCTCTCTGCCATTCTTCGACGTTGAGGTCGAGAAAAGCAGGGTCTGCTAAAAGTTAACTTGCAGAACTATTCAATGATATGGAAATAAAAGGCTGCAACCACAAAATTGATTGCTAACAGCAAGAGAAACCAGCCTGCGCGAAATGTGTAAGGGAATTTGCCCGTTTTCATCACGGAGTCGGATTTTAATTGGTTCTTCGCTATCTCTGCCATAGGTAAAGCTCCTAATTCATAATGTCACTCTATTTACAAATAGCAGAGAGCGTCGCACTTATGCACAATCCTCTAGAGTTATTTTTTGTAACAAGGAGTTTATACCGAGTTGAATTCAAATTAGTTTCAATCGCTCTCTCCGGCGTGGTAGGAACTGCGGACGAGAGGCCCCGATCGCACGCGCTCAAACCCCATCTCCCGCGCGATCGACCCAAAACGGTCAAATTCCGCAGGCGTCCAGTATTTACGCACTGGGAGGTGCTCTAGAGATGGTCTCATGTATTGACCGAGGGTAAGGCGATCGCACTTGGCGTCCCGCAAATCAATCATCGCTTCGACTATCTCGGCTTCGGTTTCCCCGTGCCCCAACATCAAACCGGATTTGGTGGGAATAGTTGGGTCATATTGCTTAACAATACGCAGAACGTCGATCGAGCGATCGTACTTGGCCCCCCTCCGCACCGGCCCTTGCAACCGACGCACCGTCTCAATATTGTGGTTGTAACAAGCCGGTTTAGCCTCCACCACCGTGCGAATCCGCTGTCGCTGCAACTCATCGAGGCCGGAATTCTCCCCGTCGGGGGCGGGCACGGGGAGGGCGGGCACGGGGGCACCGCCCCTACCTGTTCCCCCCCAAAAATCCGGCGTCAGTACCTCCACTTCAGTATGCGGGTTAAGAAGGCGGATTTGGGCGATCGTCCTTGCAAACCAACCCGCGCCCCCATCCGGCAAATCATCCCTCGCCACCGAAGTCAGCACCGCATAGCGCAAACCCAACAACTGCACAGCCTCGGCCACCTTTTTCGGTTCCTCCGGGTCTAGCGGCATCGGAGAATGACCTTTATCTACTTGACAAAAAGCACAAGCACGGGTGCAAGTCGGCCCCATCAACAAAAAAGTCGCCGTTTTTTGCGCGTAGCACTCGCCCCGGTTGGGACATCTCCCCTCCTCACAAATCGTGTGAATTTGCCGCTGTTTGATAATTTTTTGCACTTGGGAAAGTTCGCTAGCTTTGCCAACGGGCCTACGCAACCACTCCGGCATCGCCTCGATTTCACTCCGCATTTGGGCGGCAATTGCTTTGACTGTAGGAGTTTTAGGAGTTTGGGGCGACATAAAATTAAGTGGTGATTGAGTTAATTCCTTCGATCGTATCCGAAATCAAAGCCCCTGAACTTGTAGGAGTATCACCCGAAATCCGAATCGCGCCGAAATGCAACAAAACTAAACTCGCCCAGAATTATGGGTAGAATTCTGTTAGGGATATACTGAAGGTTGCAAATCATCACTCATTCATTACTGAAGGAGTCAGTCGTGGCTGGTCAAAAAATCTTGGTAATCGATGACAGTAAAGTCATCCGCGTCCGAGTCCGAGAGATGTTGCCGCAGGGTAACTTTGAAGTTCTAGAAGCAAAAGACGGCGAAGAGGGACTCAAACTGATCCGTCAAGCCCGGCCCAATCTAATTATGTTAGATTTCCTACTGCCCAAAGTCAGCGGTTGGGAAGTGTATCAAAAAGTGCAAGCCCATCCTGAGCTTTCTAAGATACCTTTGGTGATCATGTCGGGCCGCGAAGAAGAGGTGATGGAAAAAATTCCGAAACCCTTTGAGAAGCATTTTTTTGCATTCATCGCCAAACCGTTTGAAAAGAAGCAGCTAACCGAGGCGATCAAATCGGCGATGGTACTGGCCAAAAAGAAACCTGTACCGGAAGCCCCAGCAGCCGCCGCTGCACCCACTTCTGGAGCGGGCGCCGCCGAAATTCAAGCGATGACTGCGAAAATGGCAAAAATGCAAGCGGAAATTGATGCACTCAAAAAACAAATGACTCAGGTGATTACGATCATCAAGCAGAAATTGAAATAATTCTGCTGTTTTTTGAAGGCACTTATGTAGAAGGAAACTTCCACACCGTGAAACTTTCAGTTGAGTCTCAAAGGCTGCGATTTTATCCGCATTTTTTTGCCAAATTGTTTGAGCGAGTGCGATCGCAAATAGCCTGCAACTGGTTTCTCAAAATCCCAGTGAGAAAATCAATTAAAAGTTAAAAATAAAACAAGGGAGGAAATTAATTATTAAATTATATTAGGATTTTTAATTCCCGCTCGTTCCCTACTACTCAATTATCAACTCCTCAGTCTCATTTTTTTGGTTAATGACTAACGACTATTCCGATTTTTTGCCTCAACTGCGTGCCTCAACAGAGCAATTATTGAAAAGATTAGACTGCTTCGATCGAGCGCAGGTATTAGCGATCGGAGATTTGACCTTGGACGAGTTTCTTACCGGACAAGTAGAGCGAATTTCCCGCGAAGCACCTGTGTTGATTTTGCGCTACGAAAATACTCAGCAAGTACCCGGAGGTGGCGCAAATGCTGTCTATAATTTAGCCAAACTGGGAGGCAAAGTAAAAGTTGCTGGTTTGGTGGGAAAAGACGACCAGGGAAAGGCTTTGTGCGGTATTTTTGAGGCGGCGGGAATTGATACGGGTGGGATTTTAATCGATTCGCAGCGTCCAACTGTCACCAAAACTCGAATTTCCGGGCACGCGCGGCAGTCGGTGACTCAGCAAATTGTACGAGTCGATCGCAAATCGGACGAGTTGCCGGATTTAGATTTGCAGTTGCAACTGGCAGACTACATCCGGCAGCAAATACCGACAGTAGATGCCGTGGTTTGTTCCGACTACGGCGACGGAGTTTTGACAAATTTGGCGATCGAATCGGCAGTGGTTCCCGGCAAAACAATTGTAGACGCTCAAACAAATTTGCAGCGATATTCTGGAGCAATGCTGTTTACTCCGAACTTGCCAGAAGCCGAGCAAGCCGTCGGATATGCTATCAAAAACCCTCAAACTTTAATGCAAGCAGGACGCGATTTATTGAACTTAACTCAAGCTCAAAAAATCCTGATTACTCGCGGTGAAGAAGGGATGAGTTTGTTTGAAAGGGCGAACGGCGAAGAAATCAAAAATTCACCCCCTCCAACATCTATTTGTGAAAAGGGGGAATTTGCCATTCAAAGTTGGGACATTCCCCCTTTTAACAAGACTGATGTATTCGACGTAACTGGTGCTGGAGATACAGTTGTAGCAGCCATGACTTTAGCTTTGTGCGTCGGTGCATCCGGTTGGGAAGCGGCAGTTTTGGGCAATTTGGCGGCTAGTATTGTCGTGCGTCAATTCGGTACGGCAACGACGACAGCAGACGAAATGAAAGAAGCTTTAAAAACGATGATCGATCACTAATCAGTTGTAATGGGTGATTGATTTACTTGTTCCCAGGCAGAGCCTGGTAACGCAGATCCGGAGGCTCAGCCTCCAATTTTCCTATCGCTTTTCGAGGCTGAGCCTCTAGATATCGGTTCCCAGGCTCTGCCTGGGAACCAGCGATTAAAGGCCGGGGCGGGTTTACATATTTTCCCGTTTCTATTCAATATCTTGGCGAACCCGCCCCTACAGGAATCATGGTTAATTGACCGGACATGATATTACTACTGACTAATGACTAATGACTAACGACTACTTACTTTTTTTCAAAATTTGCCCCTTGTCATCAATTGTCAAACCGCTATTGGGAAAATCGCTCTTTGTCAAACGATTAATCAACCCCACAGTCCTAAATTTGTTATCAACAGCCGGAACACCTCGCCCGTCAAGTTGGACGGGGATAATCTTACCAGAAACAAAATCCCCTTGCGGAGTCATTTTCACATCCAAAATTAGAGATTGACCGAGTGCTCCTGCTGTGGACAAAGTGCGATAACCCAAAAAATTGCCCAGCGAATAAGCAACCAATTTCCCTTTATAAAGTTCCATCGCTCGCGGGACGTGCGGGCCATGTCCCAAAATCAAATCTGCTCCCGCATCAATCATCGTCCGCGAAAACAAAACCATATTTCCCCGGTTTTCTCCGTAAAAAAACTCAGTTTTATTTCTCACATTCAGAGCTCCTGTTCCTTCAGAGCCAGCATGAACTGATATCACTACAATATCAGCCTTTTGCTTGGCTTTTTTGACAACTTCTGCTCCCGCTTTGAGTTCCAGCAAGGAATTGTGAACTTCGCCGTAGTTGCTGAAACCGATAAAGGCAAAATTCACGCCCTTGACATTTTTATAAACAATTTGATCTCTTTTGCCAACAGCCTTCATGCCGTTGCTGTCGATGTTTTTAATCGTGTCATTAAATCCTTTCTCGTGAAAATCGTAAGAGTGATTGTTGGCAATATTCAAAATATCAAAACCAACATCTTTGAAGATTTTGGCATAACTCGGAGGCGTCCGAAAGGCAAACAGCATTCGTCCGCCGCCTGCTTTGGAACTGTAAGGATGATCGGTCATCGTGCTTTCAAAATTGCCAAACAGAATATCAGCTCCTTTGAGGTACGGTTTTACCGACTCTAATAACATCTCTTTTTTTGCCGGCAGTTTGTTGTAGGGATAATTTGTGCCGGGGATCATGTCACCAACTGCTTTGATGCTGACAGTGGCAGGCACAATGGCAGGTTTTGTGGCGGCAGGGGAGGGCGGTTTTGGAGCTGGAAGGGGTTTGGCTGCGGGTGTCGAACTCACTTCTTGTACCGCAGGCTTTGACGTTGGAGGGTTATTAGTAGCGGTGGTTGGGGATTTGTAAAGTTGAGAAGCCAGCATAAAGCCGGATATCGGTACGAGAATTAGACTCAGAGCACCGACTGACAGCCCAGATTTTTTAGTTTTAGTGCCTGCTAATTCTGGCTGGGGTGATGGCTTTTGCTGCCTTTGGTTTGGGGGTTTTGGAGTTGGGATTTTAGGGGGTTGGGGCGGAGATTTTTCTGGTATTTGAGTGGGCGCCGTTGTGACATTTTGAGGTTTTTCTAGCTTGGGCAAAGTCACAGGAATGGGAGAAGCGGCTACACTAGCGGCTACTGCTGCACTCGCAGCTACTGCGGCATTCACGGCAACTAACGGACTCACGGGTGCGGCAGTCAAGCGTTTTTTTAATTCTACCGTCTGAGTCCAAGCGGGCAATTGCTGGCCGTCGCGCCGCCCGTAAACTGTCACTGAGTAAAGGTTATTTGGTTGCAGCCGCTGCAGCCCTTTGACTGCGACTCGGAGACAGGCTTCTTCTGCAGGCAAATGTTCTGCTTCCAGCAGCAGGTGCAGGGTGTCGTTTTCCCGGCTGGCTTTAGCCGTGACGCCGAAGCTTTGGAGTGCTTGGCTGATCAGAAATGCGATCGCCCTGGCATCGCCTTCTTTTGCTAAATTTAAAATATCTTGTTGGCTCACAAACGCCTCTACTCTCACACTAGAAATTTAGCTCGATCTTATATCAAATTTGGCTGCACAGCATTAAATACCGATTGATTTAACTTAAGTAAGGAATGAGAATTAAATAACTTCCACTCTTGAAAGTGGGATGGGCGTCCCGCCCGTCCTTTTTGGACGGGCGGGA
>NZ_JAUBPB010000121.1:0-7100 GCF_036700545.1 Microcoleus sp. SVA1B4 | reverse complement strand
GGGGTAAAAAGGCGATCGTTCCTTGTAGTGCAAGG
This sequence comes from Microcoleus sp. SVA1B4, assembly GCF_036700545.1. Lineage (NCBI taxonomy): Bacteria > Bacillati > Cyanobacteriota > Cyanophyceae > Oscillatoriales > Microcoleaceae > Microcoleus > Microcoleus sp. SVA1B4. The sequence continues at coordinate 7,065 of NZ_JAUBPB010000121.1, read as the reverse complement.
GTTTGTGAGATTTGAACATTCCCCCTACTGGGGGAACTTCAGCCTAAATGCTTCAAGACTTGAAAAGCCGATCGCAATTCACTTGGCACAGTATAAATCGAAAATGCCCGCGATAACCCGTATTCGGGTGTAGGTTGAGCCCTGAGTTTCACAAACAACACATCATCGCCATTCGTCAACATACCAAATCTCGGTTTATCCAAATCAGGATTTGCCATCATGTATGCTAATGCTTGGGGTAATGCCGATCGCGTCGAAATCGTAGTCTTCTTACACTCCAAAACTATTACCCAAAGCTGCCAAGGCAAAATCAAGATATCAATTCGTCCGCGCAGGGTTTCTTCCCCATCATCGATCGCAATTTCGATAGCAGCTTCAGCCTTCATCCTGAAAGGTGGATCGTAGAATCCCGCCAATTCTAACAAAGGTGATGCCACCAGCAAAGTCACTGCCCCTTCTAACAATTCTCCATCGGCCCTATGATATAGCAATCTACGTCGTAGCGTATCCAAAGCAGTCTGTTCAGAATCGCTGAGACTTGGCAATTGGGTTTGCCACTCGGTAAAAAAAGCCTCATCCTCAGTTCGGCTCAAATTCAACCTTGATTCAGTCTCCTCTTGGCTTTTAATAGCTTCTGTAACTGCAATAACCTTTGCCATTCGTTCACCTTTGATTCAAACGGTTGAATTTCCCACGAACATTAGCTTCATTGTAAGCAAAAGTAGGGATACTGCTATAGCGATCGCAGTTTTCAATATCACTTCTATTGGTTTGTGTCCAAAAACAAAAACCGGGCAACTTCAAAGCTACCCGGCAATCCTAACTTTAGACTTCAGACAAATCTAAAATCTAAAACCTAAAATTCTTAAACAGCTACAGTCTTCTTAGCAGAAGAGCTCAATTCGCCCTTAGCATACTTAGCTGCAAAATCATCCAAAGATACTTGCTTAATCTTTGTACCGTGACCGGCGCAACCGAAAGAATTATAGCGATCGCTACAAACCTTCTGCATATACTTGATCGACGGCTTCAAGAAGTGGCGGGGGTCAAACTCATCGGGCTTCGCAAACAAAGCTTCGCGCACCGCAGCGGTAATCGCCAAACGGTTGTCAGTATCGATATTGATCTTGCGAACACCGCACTTGATACCCTTTTGGATTTCTTCCACAGGTACGCCGTAGGTTTCGCGGATTTTGCCGCCGTTGCTGTTGATGATTTCCAGCAATTCTTGGGGCACAGAAGATGAACCGTGCATTACCAAGTGAGTATTCGGCAAGCGGCGGTGAATTTCTTCAATGCGGCTGATTGCCAAAATTTCGCCAGTCGGCTTGCGAGTGAACTTGTAAGCGCCGTGAGAAGTGCCGATCGCGACTGCTAGAGCATCTACGCCGGTTTGCTCAACGAAATCAACAGCTTGTTCAGGATCTGTCAGCAACTGATCGTGAGAAAGCGCACCTTCAAAACCGTGGCCATCTTCTGCTTCGCCCATTCCTGTTTCCAGAGAACCCAAGCAACCCAGTTCGCCTTCAACGCTAACGCCGATCGAATGAGCAACATTCACCACATCGCGAGTAACTTGAACGTTGTACTCGTAGCTAGCAGGAGTCTTAGCATCCGCTTCCAGAGAACCGTCCATCATGACGCTGGTGAAACCTTGGCGCATGGCAGAATAGCAAGTGCCGGGGGCATTGCCGTGGTCTTGGTGCATGGAAATGGGAATGTGAGGATAAGTTTCAACTGCTGCCAAAATCAAGTGGCGCAGGAAATTTTCGCCAGCGTAGGAGCGAGCGCCGCGAGAAGCTTGCAGAATCACAGGGCTGTTGGTTTCGTCAGCAGCGCGCATGATCGCTTGGATTTGCTCCATGTTGTTGACGTTGTAAGCCGGTAGGCCGTAACCATTTTCAGCCGCGTGGTCGAGCAGCAATCGCATAGGTACAAGCGCCATAGATATTCCTCCTAATTATTTGTGATTTTTGGGCAGTGAATTTTGAACAAGCTCAATTCTTACGATAATCTTAAGACAATTTGCCACCGATCGCGCACTATCTTTCCAGATTTACTAAAAAGTTCAACAAACAAAATTTTGAGTTCCGAGCATTCAGCTCAAAACTCAAAATTCTTAACTCACAAATTTTTATGGGTCGCCCGGGATTTGAACCCGAGACCAATCGGTTAAAAGCCGAATGCTCTACCGCTGAGCTAGCGACCCGCGAAAACATTGTTACCGCACACAATTTCTAATAGTAGCACCCCTCATTTGAAATAGCAAGTCTTTTTTAAATAAAATTTGCAGTCATGCGAACCAGCATCTCGCAAGTCGCGCCCGGGGGCAAATAAATCAAGTGTTCGCCAGTGTTGAGGGCATTTCGAGGAGCAGTCCAAGGTTCCAAACAGTAAAAATCCTTGCCCTTCACCATCCAGAAAACCAACTTCCCGTAGCTGGAGTTGTAACTGACGGTGAGCCGCAAGCCCTGGGTTGCGTCAGTGACAGTAGCAGCCAGGCCAGTGAGTTCGTCAAAGGAAACATCAATTTCATCCAGCGTCGGGTCAAAAACCCCAGTGAAGTAACCCTTGGTGTGGGTGTTCTGATCTCTGTACTGCATCCCCGGAATCTCAAAGCGGAGTTTAGATTTGTCCGTCGCCAAAAAGTAGGGGTGCAAACCACTAGAAAACGGCATGGGTTCGTCAGACAGATTGGTGTATCGCTGAAAAATTTCCAAAGAATTGCCTTTAATCTGATAAGTGAAGGCTAGTTGGAAATCAAAGGGATAAACAGCCAGCGTCTTGTCGCTGCTGTCGAGAATCAGCGTCAGAGCGGCGCAACCCTCCGTAACTTGTTCGCCTATTGTCCAAGGCAAGTCTCGAGCAAAGCCGTGCTGTTTGAGCTTACGCTCCACTCCCTTGTGCGTGTAAGTATTATCGGGGAGATTGCTGCAGATGGGAAACAGGATGGGAATCCCGCCACGTACAGTTAGATCGGGATTGGCGAACCGTTCCGCGTCCAAATAGAAGATTTCTTTGCCTTCAACCAGCCAGCTAGTGGCAATACCACCCCGTTCCGGCACAACTTCTAGAGTAGAGTTAGCGGTTTCGTCGGAGAGGATATAGGTTTTGTACTGCTTTTGCTTGAGCGCGATCGCAAACACATTTGTCATCGGTAGTAGGTCATTGATCATTGGTTGTCAGTAAATCGATCGTTAATAATTGGTCGCTATTATCTTGATGTTCACCCATTACCGCCCCTATCCTCCCCCTGCATCCTCGCTCCGGCCCCCACCGGCTAACCAATGCTCCTAGCTATAGGAGGCAGGGCGATCCGCTGCTTGGAGCCGTTGCTGGTGGTAGCTGGAACGATCGCGGAGGCCGAGTGCCCTTTGAGTGCGACTTCAAAAGATACAGCCCGAGTCGGGGGAAGATAGCTTTGGGGACTCAGCACTGCTCCTTGATTGGGAGATGGGGGCGAAATAAACGGTTCTTTGATGAATGGCTCTTTTGTAAACGGCTCTGGTTCCCGGCTGGGATTTTGAGGTTGAGTGGGGTAGATGCGGGGCGGCAAATTTTGATTCGGAGGTGGGTTTGATTCAATTGCAGGCCCTGTCCCGTTTGGGAAAAATGAGGAGTTGTCCGGCTGTTGGGGCGCAGCCGGCAAAGCCGGCAAAATCAAAGTAGGTTTGGGTTGTCCGGGGCCTTGCTGATTGCTTTCACCGCCGCTGGCCCCGGAACCTCGCCCCGGCTGGTATGTACCGCTCTTTGCTGCTCCTGGCAATGGATAATTTGGAGTTTTTGATGCCGCTCCTGGCTGGACTAGGGCTTCGAGAACTACAGAAGAGCGCATCGGTCGATCGAAAATACTAGAAATTTGCTCGACGCGTTTGAGGATGCGATCGGCTGAGGCTCCCTTCACCACCTTCGGCTGAAAATTTTTCACCTCCACAGGCAGAAACTCTACCTTCATATTCCTGTCTTTAAGCGATACTTTCAGGACTGCGGTATCGTAATCCCTGCGAGCATTCGGGCCGAATATAAAATTACCCAGCGAGTAAACTATCGGGCGGCCATTGTAAATTTCTGCACCTTGCAGTACCTGGGGATGGTGTCCCACTACCAAATCAGCTCCTTGGTCGATCGTGAACCGAGCCAAATCAATCTGTCCGTCCCCCGGATAATCTGCCAATTCGACTCCCCAGTGGTAATTAACAATAATCCAGTCTACCTGACCCCTAAGAGCTCGAATATCCTCCGCCACGCGATTGTTGCGGCGGGGGTTAATGCCCGCTTTCCCTTGGTCAGCGACGTTCAGCTCGGCATCGTAATAACCGAGGTAGGCAATCCGCTGACCCTTAACTTCAATAATATCTGGACGCCTGGCTTCTTTAATATCTCTGCCGGCTCCCAGGTGTTGAATCCCACTATTATCTAGAGTATTCATTGTCTCCACCAGCCCCGGTTCCTCGTAATCCATAGCGCGGCTATTTGCCAGATTGACAATATCCACTCCTCCGGCTGTTAATACTTTCACCGATTCTGGATCGGCTTTAAAATTTAATTGTTTTTTAGCAGAGCCCAATGTAGAGCGAGTCAGGGAGTTTTCTAGGTTAACCATCGCCACATCTGCTTGCCGATACTCGTCCATATTGGCGAAAGCCCATTGGTGATCGTTGGCTGCAGATGCTCCGAGCGCATCCGATAGATTCACATTTCCTCCGAACATCAGCGTTACTGTTGGATCGTAAGGATTAGCAACTTGCTTTTGCTGAACTACTGGTACCACTTCTAAGGCTGCTTGCACCGTATCCGCACGTTTTGGAGGCGGCCCCGAAATTACCGCAGCTTGCTGGTAGCCGGATACTGAAGAGCCTAACTGCAGGGCCACAGCCTCGTGGTAGCTGACCCAACACCCTAAAATAAATGAGGCAAGTGCCGATCCCACTAGCAGCAGAGAACGATACGTTTTAAATTTAACCCAATCGACGATCGGTAGGGAACGGTAACGCCGTCGCTGGCGGTTTGCCGGAGTGACAATTCGCACTGACTGTTTCCAGAGAATGTCTGCATCCCCAGCCAAGCGCGCGTGAATTCGCACTCCTTCTACTGCTGGCGAGTTGAGTCTCCAGAGTTGGTGGCAAATAAATTTGACTAAGCCTTCCCGGATAGTGCTCCCCAGTAAGGTAGTATCTGGCGCAAATTCGCGCTGGAATTCTAAGAGGATTTGGACGCAGCCGGCCTGAGCCTGTTCGACGCGGGCATAAATCCCTTCGGGGCGCAGCAAGCTGTCAATCCAGTAATTCAGGGCTTGAAAGTTGCCCGATCGCGCTAGCTCTAAGATAGACGGCTGCGACCAATTTTCTGCGTACACCATCAATTAGCCTCCTTAATACGCACGAGCGATGACTCCAATTTGTGTTGAACGGAACCGCAATTCTTTTAGCTTAACCGCCACAGGTTCCGCTGCCCGTTTTGAAGCTAGTTGTTGGCCGCCACCATTTTCTACATTTAGGGGCTGCCTGCTGTCAGTGATTTTTATCACACTCCAGTCAATCGATTTTAGATTTTAGATTTTAGATTTTAGGTTTTAGGTTTTAGATTGAGGAAATAGGCGGTACTGTGGGCGATCGAACAAAAGTCGAAACACTCTTGTTTCTAGGGGAATTGAGACATAAGAGAGCGAGATATCTGAGGCAGAGTCTGTTTTTATTGTCGCTGTTTGAGTGTCGCTTTAGAGCTTTCGCTTCGAGATTTGAGATTTGAGATTGAGCCTTGACGGTGTTAGTGGGCGATCGAACAATCGATTTTAAATTTTAGATTTTAGATTTTAGATTGAGTTGAGAGGGGGTACTGGGGGCTAGAAATAACCTCTAAACACTCTTGTTTCTGGGGGAATTGAGACATAAGAGAGCGAGATATAGCCTTTCGATCTCTCATATGAGGTACTCATGGGCATAGGGCATAGGGCATAGGGCATAGGGCATAGGGCATACCTCACCACGCTTGAGAACCGCTATATCTGAGGCAGAGTCTGTTTTTATTGTCGCTGTTTGAGTGTCACTTTAGAGCTTTCGTTTCGAGATTTGAGATTTGAGATTGAGCCTTGACGGCGTTAGCGGGCGATCGAACAAACGTCGAAACAATAGCTTTCTGGGGGACTTGAGGCAAAACAGAGCGAGATTTTAGAGGCAGAGTCTGTTGTTATTGTCGCTGTTAATCGCGATCGCCCGAGTCAAGTCCTAATGCTCGGATCTATGCTGGCAAATGCCTCTCACGAGAGATGCCACTGGCTGCACAACCTGTAATTGGATAAATGGCGTACTGGATAGATTTGGTGGTAAAATCGAATTTGGTAACTCCCATCGGTACCAAAGTTGCGGAAAACGTGAAACTGGCTAGTCCATACGGCTGTGCCTTCCGATGTAAAACCCAAAGTACGTTACGGTAAACAGACCATATTTTAAGCAAGTTACACTGCGCAGGAGAACTGACAAATGCTACAGCGCAAAATCTATCAACTCTGTTGTGATGGTCGTGAGGTTTCTATTTTTCTTCGAGATCAGCAACGTTGGATAGAGCGCGCTCGTATCCTAGATATTGAAGGGGATCTAGTCACGCTGCGCTACGAAACCGACGAAGAAGACGAAATCAGCTCCTGGGAAGAAATGGTGCGTCTTGAAAGTATTGGAGCTGTATCCCAGAAGTTGGCTTCGGTATCCCGAACTAACTGCGAACCCCTAGTTTCTGACGATTGTCCCGAAGCCGAACAAATTCGCAATCACTACCCGGACTCGAATTTGGAATAGTTTTGAGCTCGCGCTTGAGGCACAAGGAAAACTTGGGGGAAAAGAAAACGGCTTTTCTCCCTTTTTTGTGGAGAAATTATGCAAAAAACCCAGTTTAGGCCAAAAATATTCTGGGTTGTTACCCCATAAGCTATTTTGCCTTTAAATTTAAGCTTGATGGCGGGAGTTCCTGCTCAACCCCTACTCCCCACAACAGCGTAAGGAATGAGAATTAAATAACTTCCACTCTTGAAAGTGGGATGGGCGTCCCGCCCGTCCAAAAAGGACGGGCGGG
>NZ_JAUBPB010000120.1:0-7466 GCF_036700545.1 Microcoleus sp. SVA1B4 | reverse complement strand
GATTTTAAAATCCCAAAAGCCTTTCGACCCCAATTATTTGACTGCTACCCCTTGACAGGTCAAGACAGTATCTACGGTTCAATTGTACCTGGTGTTGATTCAATACATTTCAAACTACCGCGTCCAAGCCAGCCAGCGATTAAACAAATTTTTCACAAACGGCGTCAAACGAGTGCGATTGTAAGCATCTCCGGCTTTCCGAATTGCATCAGCTTGTGTCGGATACGGGTGAATTGTGCTAGCAATCTTTCCCAAACCAATATTGTTAACCATTGCCAAAGTAATCTCGCTGATCATATCCCCAGCGTGTCGCGCTACAATAGTTGCACCTAATATTTTATCGCTACCTTTTTTGACGTGAATTTTCACAAATCCTTCCTCTTCGCCGTCAATAATTGCCCGATCGACTTGATTGAAAGGAATTAAAAATGTATCGATATCAATGCCTTTTTCCTTAGCCTCGTGTTCCCCAATTCCGACGCGAGCAATTTCCGGGTGTGTGTAAGTACACCAAGGTATCGTCAAAGCGCTGAGCTTTTTGCGCCCGAAAAATAGAGTGTTTTGAATTACTATTCTCGCGGCAAAATCAGCAGCGTGAGTGAATTTATGTTTCATGCAAATATCGCCTGCGGCATAAATGCGGGGATTAGTAGTTTGCAAATTGTCGTTGACAAATACGCCTGTTTGTGTATCGTATTCTACGCCGATCGCCTCCAGATTCAATCCTTCGACGTTGGGCGATCGCCCTGTACTCACAATAATTTCATCTACTGTTACCGATGCTTCCTTACCTTGAGATTTATAATAAATTACTTTGCCTGCATTTGTTTTCTCAACGCGCTCTATTTGGGATTCAAGTATTAGCTGAATTTTTTCCTTTACAAAAGCCTCCTGCACGATTTTAGCAGCATCCGCATCTTCCTTGTCTAAAATCTGAGCATTTTTGTGCAACAACACGACTTCCGAACCCAGTCGCCGAAAGGCTTGAGCCAATTCGCAGCCGATCGGCCCGGCGCCAATTACTGCCAAACGTTGCGGTTTTTCGGTCAGGTTAAAAACAGTTTCATTTGTCAGATATCCAGCTTCTTGTAAACCGGGAATTTGCGTTTGTCGCGCCCTTGCACCTGTGGCAATTACTGCTTTTTTAAAGCGGAGAGTTTGACCTGCAACTTCTACTGTATTATTGCTAGTAAAACGACCCGAACCTAAAAAAACATCAACTCCTAATTTATCTTGGTAGCGTTGAACAGAATCAACATCGCTGATTCCCGCCCTGATGCGGCGCAGCCGTTCCATCACAGCGGCAAAATCCACTTCTACACTGTCAGAAACATTAACACCAAATTTATTTGCTTCCCAGATATCGCCAACAGTGCGGGACGAGCGAATTAAAGCTTTTGACGGCACACAACCGACATTCAAACAGTCGCCGCCCATCAAATGTTTTTCAATCAAAGCAACTTTCGCGCCCAAACCTGCGGCACCTGCAGCCACAATTAATCCGGCGGGTCCCGCGCCAATTACTACTAAATTATAAGAACTAGCCGGCTGCGGATTTACCCAATCGGGCGGATGCAAATAGGAGACTAATTTCTGGTTGTGTTCGTCCATCGGGGGGACAGTTACGCGATCGACTTTTGATTGTGACATTGGCAAATTCTCCTAATTAAATACTTTTTTCTAAAGCTTTGCTGGCTATCCGAGTGATAAAGACAGTAACAGCGACAGTAGCGAGAAAACTGATAATATTAATCAACCATTTTACGGCGGAATCTTGAGGATTTGCATACACAGTTTGCGTGCCTATCGCAGCAACCTCTCCCACCAAAGAACCGGAGTAAACGTACATAATTGTACCCGGTATCATGCCAAAGGAACCCAGCACGTAATCTTTCAAAGAAACTTGAGTGATTCCCAGAGCGTAATTCAATAAATTGAAAGGAAATAAAGGACAAAGACGAGTCAAAAAAACTATTTTTAATCCTTGTTGGGAAACGGCGCGATCGAGAGCATTAAACTTGGGGTGAGATTCCATATATTTTACCACGCGATCGCGACACAAATAGCGCCCGATCGCAAAAGCAAATACAGCACCTAAAATGGACGCCACAAAGACGTAAACCGAACCCCACCACAAACCAAAAATCGCTCCCCCTCCCAGCGTCAGTACCGAACCCGGTACAAACAGCACAGTAGCCAAGTTATAAGTAGCTACAAAAGCCACTGGCCCCCACCACCCTAAATCCTCGATCCGCATTAACAGAGTTCTCAAAACATCTTGAACGTAGGCAGAGCGAGTTGCTACAATTAAGAGAGCGAGCAAAAGTGCGATCGCAAAAAACAACACGATGCGTTTAAGTTTTACCCTAGCATAATCTTGGATTCGTGCTTTTGCCATGATTCACCCGCAAATATTTATCAGCATTATACTCCAAACTTAAATTATTACTGTAAACTACCCTACAAGCGATCGTCATGACACCAAAAGCCCAACTTCCAATCCCCGAACATTTTGACCCCGAAAAATTAGGCGAAGTCTGGCGAGTACCCTACCAAGAACGCGCCGCCCAAGCGAAAGATTGGGCAAAGCAGCACAACATTCAGCCAGCATCCAGCGACACAAACAGCATTTGTTTGCTGATAATCGATGCCCAAAATACCTTTTGTTTGCCCGAATTTGAATTATTTGTGGGCGGGCGTTCCGGTAGCGGCGCAGTTGATGACAACCTGCGACTGTGCGAATTTATTTACCGCAATTTAAACGCAATTACAACCATTGCGCCGACAATGGATACCCACACCGCCATGCAAATTTTTCATCCAATTTTTTGGATAAACGAAGCTGGCGAACACCCCCTACCAGCCGCAACTTCTATTACACTCGAAGAAGTCGAAAAAGGCATTTGGAAAGTCAATCCAGCCGTCGCCAATAGCATCAGGGGGGGCAATTTTTCAGCACTGGAAAAACAGGCTTGCCACTACGTCAAAAAACTCAGCGCCGATGGGAAATATCCCCTGACAATTTGGCCCTATCACTCAATGTTAGGTGGCATCGGACACGCCCTGGTTTCTGCGGTGGAAGAAGCTGTATTTTTTCATACTATAGCCCGCAACAGCCAAGCAGTTTTTGAGATCAAAGGCGGGAATCCACTGACTGAAAACTATTCGGTTTTGCGGCCTGAAGTTTTAGATGGATTCGACGGCAATCCGATTGCGGAAAAGAATGCTAAGTTTATTGAGAAATTGCTCGATTTTGATGCGGTAATTATTGCCGGACAAGCCAAAAGTCACTGCGTTGCTTGGACAGTTGATGATTTGTTAACGGAAATTTTGGCGCGAGATCCGAATTTGGCAAAGAAGGTTTATTTGCTGGAAGATTGCACTTCGCCTGTGGTTGTTCCGGGTGTTGTTGATTTTACGGAACAAGCAGATGCAGCTTATCAAAAATTTGCGGCGGCGGGAATGAATGTGGTTAAGTCTACTCAGTTAATGGAGAGTTGGCCCGATATTTATTTAGACAGATAGTGTTTAGAGGAAAGCTAAAATGAGCATAGTTAGCTTGTTGGTGAGGTAGAATAGAGATAACTTAGCAACTGGCTATTAGAACTAATCGCTTAACTTTATGAATACCCTCGATCACGTCCTCGAAACTGCTTTGAAGCTCACCTACGAACAGCAGGAAATGTTGATTAAAATTCTACAAAACCGTCACCGCGAAAATCGCCGTGCAGAAATAGCTGCGGATGCCCAACAAACCTTGGCTGATTTCCGTGCAGGCCAATTTCGACAGCAATCAGCCGAGGATGTCGTTGCGACTTTGCGCCAGTCTTTGCACGACGAGTCAGAATCATGAGACGGCTGATTTTAACCCCTAAATTCAAACGGGCATTCCGAAAGTTTGTGAGGCGAAATGCTGACCTCCAGCAGCGCATTGAAGATACTCTTCAACAAATGGAAGCAGACGTATTTTTGCCTGCCTTGGGTACCCACAAACTCAGCGGCCAACTTGACGGTCTTCAGTCTTGTTCTTGTGGCTATGATTGTCGTGTTGTCTTCTCTATCGAACAGGATACCGAAACTAACTGTGAGGTCATTGTTCTGCTAGATATCGGGACGCATGATGAAGTTTATTAGCACAAAATCCGTTTCTAATACTTACTTGTCCGTGGGGTGGGGGCGGGTTTTTGAGACGATCAATTTTAGGCGGTTATGGTTGGTTAAACCCGCCGCTACATTTCCTGATTTCTAATACTTATTTCCCATCCAATCGGGGTACTCCTTCCAAAAAACTGCCGCTCAGCATTAACTCAGTCATCCGATCTAAGCTGCCGCTGATTTTTAAATTTTTATCTGTTTGAAAGCGCTCAATATCTGCTTGCAAATTACCAGAATTATATCCTAATTTACTCAAATAGTCAATAGCTTGCTGATTGCTTAACAAGATATCCGCAGACCGGAAAATCGGCACGTATTGATCGCGCCAAACCTGGGCAAAAGTTGCCCTATCTAAAAAGAAAATCCTGCCCCGCGCCGGGTCTCCAATGGCAGCTACACTGTCATTCATTCCCAGCAAAGCCACCGCGTGCGGTAGCTTCCGAGGGCCGTCAAATAGCCAAACTGCTAGCACTCCGGGGCGATTAATTTGCTGAATTTGCTCCCAAGTTGGCGTTAGTTCGATCGCATTTACGCCCAAAGCTCTTGCTGCTACAATTATTTGTGGCATCGAAGTTCCCAAGCGACTCGTCCGTGCAAAACGCGCTACACTCGATTCCGTCGCCTCGATTCCCCAACGCCTTAACACTGTTGCTAGGGCGGCGGGGGCGCAACTGCTGTTAGATGTTTGCCGAAATACACCGTTTGGCTGCAAATTATCTATTAAATCAGCGTAAATGGGCGCCAGAAAATAGTTTTCAGCGCCTGTAAATCCTCCCAATCCCAACAAGCCAATTAGGATGACTGCGATTACTTGCGATCGCGCCGTCAACCAGCTTACACTAAAGCCAATACCGCAGACTCCCATCAACATCACTCTGAGTAAAGTCCAAGTAACTCGCATTCCGTGAAAGCGCCACTCGATCGGCAAAGCTGGCATTTGAGGCAGATTTAGAGCCAGTAGCAGCAAGGCAATATAAAAACCCAAAAACAGCAGGGCGATCGAATTTCTGCCCTTAAACAAGTCGTTAGCCGTCACTCCCGATCGAACTAACACCCGCCCGAACCGCATTCCCCAGACAAACAGCACCGAACCCAGCACCAGCGTCACTACTATTTCCATGAACTCAAAATTGTGTTGCTTAACTAGGTTGTAACATTTATGCGATCGACTTGAACCCCAATCAATAGTGGGAGAGAGGAACACTGGGAAAGAGAAACAGTGGGGGAGAGAATTTGACCACGAATTTCAAAGGTGGTACCCGCCACGTGATTTATCCGTGGAATCAATCCAAAATCGAAAATCCTCAAGCCCCCGCATTTATCTCGCGCAAGTCAATCGAAAATCTAAAATCTAAAATCTAAAATCGATTGACGATGTTTGGGTTTGGTTCCTGAATTTCCCGCTACAATCGAATAAACAGGATTTATCCAAAATCGAAGCAGGCAAAACAACCCTTAATCCTAAAGGCTTTGACCTGCATAGCTTGCTCGCTATTAAGTTTTTTCAGGTTTTTCTTGATGAGTCTGAGTCAATGGTTGAGAATCAGATAATTCAGCTACCTAACCCAACAGGAGATATTGCCATGTTTGCCAACTTAAAGCTGAGAAACCGGAGGCGACTCGGATATGCAGTTCCCATTGTTTTGAAGGAGATGAATTTGTTTGTTTTTTAAAGAGAGGAAAAAATTAAGATGATTAACTTCAAAGCCACCAAATTAAGAGAGCGTATTCTGTGGGGATATTCCCTACCGATTTTGCTGTCAGTTGGAGCCGCTACTTTGGTTTTCTTTAATGCTAAAGAAGTAGAACAAAAAGCCAAAATTCTAAATAATTCTAATGCTGTTGTTATAGATTTAAAAACTCAACAGCTAGGATTTGCAGGTATGCAAAAAGCTGCTCGGGGGTATTTTTTGGCCAAAAATAGTGCTTTCTTAACTGAATACAATGAAGAGGCAAACAGCTTTGACAAATCCTATCAGGATTTACTTAATCGGGCACAAAACCCGCAACAGCGCCAGCGGCTAGATGAAATGAAGGTCTTAAAAAATCAGATAGACAAAATCTATAAACAAGCCTTTTCTTTGGTTGAGCAAGGTAAGCGAGACGATGGAGTTAACTTATGGAACACACAAATTGTACCAAAGCTTCGTCAGGTTGATGCTATAGCTAAGGAGTTTCAAAGCACCGAGGAAGGGATTTTAATTGATCAAGAAAAAGAGCAAATTCAAGCTTTGCAGTTCCTGACTACAGTGGTGATTTTAAGCACTGCTTTAGCTGCACTTACGGCAATTGTGCTCGCTTTGTGGATTGCTTCAGGCATTGCAAAGAGCATGAATCAGTCAGTCAATATGATTGTTAGTTCTTCCACAGAGATTGCTGCCACAGTTGAACAGCAGGAACGCACAGCCGCCCAGCAATCGAGCTCTGTAAATCAAACTACAATCACAATGGATGAGTTGGGCACTGCTTCCCAACAATCAGCCCAGCAAGCCCAAGCTGGTGCGGAATCTGCACGGCAAGCTTTAAAGATCACTGAAAAGGGAACCCTAGCAGTGGAGCAAACACTGGAATCGATGACAATATTGAAAGAAAATGTCGGGGCGATCGCGGCACAAATTCTGAAATTGAGCGAACAAACCCATCAGATTGGCAATATCTCTACTGATGTCACAGATTTAGCAAATCAAACAAATATGCTGGCACTGAATGCCTCAGTAGAAGCAGTCCGGGCGGGTGAAAACGCCAAAGGTTTTACTGTCATAGCCACAGAAATCCGCAAACTAGCAGATAAAAGTAAGAAATCAGCCGAGAAAATTAACCGCCTAGTCGATGATATCAAGAATGCGATAAATTCCACCGTAACGGTGACAAAGGAAGGTACTAAAACAGTAGAAGAAGGAACCATAATCAGTCAAGAAACGGCAGCAGCTTTCTCGGAAGTAGCAAATGCGGTTAACAATGTGGTATTGAACAATCAACAAATTTCTCTAACTGCTCAACAACAAGCAGTTGCTATTAAACAAGTAGTGGATACTATGAACAGCCTCAACCTATCTGCAAAAGAAACAGCTAGTGGTATTACTCAAACCAAAGTAGGCACTCAACAATTGAACGATGCAGCCCACAATCTCAATTCAATTGTCTAAATGGTGCTCAGTGTTTTGGGCTAGCAGACTAGCAATTGATAGCATTGAGTCAATCGATTTTAGATTTTAGATTTTAGATTTTAGATTCAAGCATTGACTTGCGCGAGATAAATACGTTCGGCAAGTTTCATCGGATACAGGTTTTTTATTTCTGGACGGATGAAT
>NZ_JAUBPB010000119.1:0-7475 GCF_036700545.1 Microcoleus sp. SVA1B4 | reverse complement strand
AAAACCGGAGTCAAAATCCTCCAAAGGTTTGCCCTACATACTCCCACGCCTTTTGTCAATGGGGGAACTTCAGTTTAGGGTAAGGCATCACTACCGTCTAAGTTAAGGTGAAGGTATTGCTCATCGGCATAGAGACGTGCCATCTGCTACAAATCCTCGTCCATCACTTCATCGTTTTCCCGAATTTCTGTTTCAATTTCATCGGAAAAAGCTTCGGCGTATGCCCAAGCGTTAGCAATATCAGTCGCAGAGAGTAATCGATAGCTTGTGAGTAACTCGGCTTCACTATAGCCAATGCGACGAGCTTCTACAAGTCCCCAAACGGTGATGCGAGTTCCAGCAATGCAGGCACTCCCACCACAAACATCAGGCGTTTTTTCAATACCGCGCCAAGGAGTGATTTTACCTTGAGTGAGGAGTTGAACGACTTGAGCTTTTTCATCGTCAGAGAGTGCCAGGAGTTGAGGCTCTAATTCTTTCAGCGTCATGGCAAACAATGGAATTGCGACTTCCGATGATTCTATCGAACCGATCGCCCCATTTACCCGATCGCCCATTGCCACTGCTAATAATTTGGGTGAAGCGCGGGGAATGCAAGCAACGGTTGTATCAATTACACTGCACGGGCGATCGCCCTCCCCATACGCTTGCTTGCACAACTCAAGCTTTGAAATGTTCTAGGGTACTATAACGCAGCAGATAATCCAGGTTATTTGTCAAGTTTTTTGCCACAAAAACTTGACAATTTAGAAAGTGGTGAGAATAATGGGATTAAGACCCTGACCTGGGATTCAAGGGATGAAAAGGAGTCAAGTCAACACAGCAGAGTTAATTCGCAGACAGATTGAGGAACGGGGAGAAGGCTATTGGCGACACTCTGACTTTTCTAACCTGCCGTCAAGTGCGGTCAGCAAAGCACTTTCCCGAATGGCGGAAAACGGAATTTTGGAGCGAGTCAGCAAAGGACTATACTATCGATCGCGCCCGACTCGATTTGGTCGCAGTCGTCCCTCTCCAAGCGATATCCAAAAACTGCTGACAAAACAAAACTTGCATCCGGCTGGACTGAGTGCGGCTAATTTATTAGGGTTTACCACTCAAAACGCAATTCAAGGTGAATTTGCTACCTCAGCGAACAGTGTCCCCCGCACTATAATTGGTTCTCGCGCCCGAATCCACACTCGCAGACCTGAAACTTGGAATCGCTTAGAAGCAACTGATGCAGCAATGCTTGATTTTTTAAGGTCTAGGGGTAAGTTGAGCGAGTTGTCTCTGACGGAGACTAAGCAAAGGTTGCTAGACTATTTTCGAGAAGGATCTCGCTTTGAACGTTTGCTTGCAGTTGCAGATGCGGAACCGCCGCGAGTACGAGCTATGCTGGGTGCGATCGGACAGGAACTCAGAAAGAGTCCTAAAGAGCTAGAAAAACTCCGAAAAAGCCTAAATCCAGTCTCTCGGTTTGATTTTGGTAACTTCAGCAATCTGAGTTATGCCAAGGAGTGGCAAGCCGAGTGAAAATGTTTGAACATCCTGATTTCCGCGATGCTGTCATCGCAGCTAGGGAACATTTCGATCGCTTTGGACTCACCGAACAATTCATCGAGAAAGATTACTATGTCACCTCGGCGCTGGGAATTGTGGCGAATCAGTGGCGTACTCAAGTCATTTTTAAAGGCGGAACCAGCCTCTCGAAGGGGTGGAAACTGATAGAACGATTCTCGGAGGATATCGATCTGTTTTTGAACAAACAGGCATTCGTTCCTCCCCTTGGTGCAAACAGAATTGATAAAGAATTAGCAGCAATCGAAAGTGCTGTGGGAGAGCATCCTGCTTTGACGCTAGAACCTGATTCGTCCAAGCGGAAGCGGGGGGTTTTTCGCAATAGCTATTTCAGCTACACTCAGCAATTTTCGGGCAATCAGGCGATCGCCAATCGTGTATTCTTAGAAATGGGAACTCGCAGCGGCACTTATCCTACGCAGACTGTACAACTGTCTTCCTATGTGGCTGAATTTCTGCGTGAAATTGGGCAGAGTCTTGATACTGAAGATGAATTGCCTTTCTCTATGCTATTGCTGGACTTTCGGCGCACCTTTGTTGAGAAGCTGTTTGCAATTCACTCTAAAGTAGTGAAGATTCAGCAGGATGGGCAATCAATTGGAAGCTACGCCAGACATTACTACGACCTGTTTTGTTTAGCTCAAAAGTCCGAAGTGCGCCAAATGTTCCAAACTGAGGAATACAGCCAGATTAAAGAGGATTGCGATCGCATTAGCCGCGAACACTTCCCAGATTATCAGCCGCCGTCAGCGATGAAATTTTCCAACAGTTCGGCTCTCTTCCCAACAGGAGAACTGCGTCAAACTATTGCTAGAGAATACGAACAGCAGTGCGGTAGACTCTGCTACGGAAATTATCCATCATGGGGGGAAATTGAAGCTTGTTTTGAAGAAGTTCGCGATCGGCTTTGACTGTTGAGCCTGAAGCATATCGTTGGTTATAACTGAGATGTTGCACCATTATCAATAAGCCGTAGGGGCGGGTTCGCCAACCGCCTTAAAGCTTGCAAATAGGTTCTATAAACCCGCCCGACCCCACGAAAAATCCTCTTATTGATATTGCTGCAAGATGTCAGTTATAACCCAATACGGTTCAGTTAAGCTCGATCCCCCCGGCGCCTAGGGCGGGCACTCTTGGCACCGCCCCTACGAAGGGGAGTAAGCTGTTCGGCATTTAAAGGACTTGCGTAAGGTGCGTCAGCATCTAAGGTTTTCCGTTTCAGCGTAAGGGTTCTAGCTGACGCACCCTACTAGCCTCGTTACTGGTTTAAATGCTCCACAGCTTAGGGGGTGGGACAAGAAATTACTCTTGCGTCCCCCAACAATCAGGGGGATTTAGGGGGATCTCGCCCGGAATAAATAGTTTTAACCCAAGCGTATTGGGTTATAACCATTTGATATATTCCCTGATTACTGGCGGCAGAGTGTAAAAATTTGCTTGTTGTTCAATCAAGCAGCGCCGCGATAGAGATTGCAGCGCATTTAGCAAATCTGAAGCCGGAATTATGTCATTTTCTAGCAATTTTGCCCGGTTGATTGGCTGGCTTTCTTTCGCTAATAAGGAGATTACTTGTTTTTCTAGTTCGGATAGGCGATCGAACTGCTGCTGTAAAACATCTTTCAAATCTCCTGGCAACAATATCGTATCATTTGGTAATAACTCTGTCACGCCTCCTCCCAAGTCTTGAATCAGAGTCGCCACGCTTTTTAACCATAGGGGGTTGCCTTGGTAGCGATGAATAAAAGTTTCACTGTTGTCGCTTTCTTCTAACCCATAATCTCTGAGTATTTCCTGTCCGGCGGCGATGTCTAAACCTTTGAGTTGTAAGGTACGAATAGAAGTATTTTGGCTTTTAGCTTGAGTCACTTCTCTCGGTTGTTCCCAACCGATTAACAGAAAGCAGCTTTGATGGGATAATTTTTCTATTTGTTTGAAAAAAGAGCGATAATCTTCGGATTCTGGTTTATATTTTCCTGCCAATTCGCCACTACAGAAAAGGTTGTGAACGTCATCTAAGACGATTAAACAGCGATAGTTTTGTAAATATTTAATTAGTGGTAAGCGTTTTTGGTTTGTTGGGGATGAATCTTCTTTTTCGGAATGGGAAAAAAGCTGTATTAGGTTAGATTGAAATTTATCGATGGTGGGGAATTCGTCTAGAGTGTACCAAACTGCGTACTCAAACTCGTCTTTAATTTGTTGTACGAGTTTGACTGCTAGGGTGGTTTTGCCGATACCGCTGATGCCGGTGAGGGTGATGAGGCGACAGCGTTGTTGTAGAATCCAGGTGGTGAGGGTTTGGAGTTCGGGAGTGCGATCGAAGAGATCACCCAACTCTGGCATTTCGCTTAAATCTTGATGCGAAGTTTTAGTTTGTTTTGAGTTAGATGTTTCCTCATTTGGTGGGTGTGAGTTTGGTAGGTTTGGCGGGTGTCTACCTTCTCCACAGGTGTTAAAACTACCTTTCACTACAATGTCTTGTGCAAAGTTTAAAATATTAGAGTTTTGCAACCTCTCCATTGTGGAGCGAAAATTCGATTTACTGACTTTTTCCCCAAACTCTTCTGAAAGTATCTGCCATAATTCCGATCCGATTTCCCTGATGCGACTTTCAGAACAGTCAAAATCTTTCGCTATTTCTTTGTATTTCTCGCGTTGTAGAGTTCCCCGCAGTACCGCTGCTTGTAAATCGTCAAGGTGCTGACCTGTTTTCTCGAAAACTATGCGATCGGCGACATTTAACATTTCTTTAAGATTCATCTGGCAGGGAGATGCGAGAGTTTTGTGTATTGTAGCTTAGATTTCCGGCTTTTTAGTACATTTTCGTACAAAACTAGATAAGACAAAATGAAAGCAGGAGAAAATTGTCTGCAAAATAGAACATTTTTTGACTAGACAAAGTTTTAATTTATAAGGATAATTAGGAGAACTACAAAGCATAAATAAAGGTGTTTACCATGACAAGCTATGAGAGCGTAGCTAAGGCAGAACTCTTGTACTACCAAGGAAATGTAAATGCAAGAATGGGAAGGTTTCAGGATGCTTTATACCTCTACGATCAAGCTATAGCAGTCGAGGGTAATAAGCCAATGTATTACAACAATCGTGCTGGCACTCTCAAGAGGTTAGGAAGATTGCAGGATGCAATCAAGCAATATGAAGAAATTATCCAGAAGTTTCCTGACTATGGAAAAGCTTTCCTTTCTATAGGCAGCACTAGCATTGAGACTGGTGACTATCAAGGAGCTATTTCTAGCTATCGTCGTTTTCTTTCTGCATACGAGAAGGGACAGTTCACCTTTAATCCGATAGTGGGAGGAGTCAATCATAGTGTGTACGGTGATGACTTACTAGAAACTGCACTGCTTACATCAATCAATTACCTTTCTGAAGAACAACAAAGGCTTGCACTTCAAGCTTTTCAGGAAGCACATAACTGAATCGAGTTGACTGAAAGCTGTCTATCTCAAAAATACTGAAAGTGGTAATTATGTGTCAACCAATTAGTGAAATTTCTTACAGGCTGTGGTTACTTACAAACCTTGAAAATGAAGGAAAAGGAGGCGAACTTCTAGTCGATTCCTATACTTTTGATCCCAATTTATCTCAAGGAGATGTCGTTCATATCGAGAAATGGAGGGTAGGAGTTAGAACAGATGATACATTACAAAACCAATCTTTCTCTTTTGAAGCAAGAGTTATGGAAATAAAAAAGGAGGTTGTGCGGAATCACAGCTTCGTTGTTAATATCATTTTGGAGTCACATAATAGAGAAACCATATCTCAACTAAGAGAAGCCCTGAGAGATAACAATCCAGAGCAATTTCCACAAGGAGTCTAGCACGATCGCCCATCTTGCCTATTCCGTTGACACTCGTGTTACTCAACCTCTTTTTCCACTGGCACTCTGAGCCATTTTCACCATTTCAAAGTGCGATGGTTGCACGCAGGGTGTGAAGCGTAGCTATCCCATAGGGAATCGCCCCAGCAAAAGAAAGGCAGATCGCCATTAAAACACGAGTTTAAAGGCTAAAATAAATGTATGTAATCTTAAACAAGCGATATGCCTCTCAGCGAGCTTTTACCCACCATCGATCAATTATCTCATCAAGATAAACTGCGACTCATTCACTTTCTCCTACTTGCAGTTGCCAAGGAACAAGGATGCAGCCTAGAACCTGCTGAAGATACTAATTCAGAAAATGTACTTTTGAATCAACTAGCATCAACGAGTGCAGTTGTATGGTCTCCACAGGCCGATCGAGAATCAGTTCAAGCATTATCAGAACTTCTACTTGCCGCCCAAGAATCAGCTCATGCTTAATAGTCAGCGATTTCCATTTATAGAGCGAATTGATAGCCTTGGGCGATCGAGTATCATGCCATATTTGCCAATCACTCTCTCCAACGGCAGCAACTCCGTAGAAGTGATGGCATTGTTGGATACGGGTGCAAGTGTCAACGTTTTGCCTTATCAGATTGGTCTACAACTAGGGGCAACATGGGAACAGCAAACCGTTCCTATTCAATTGAGTGGGAATTTGGCTCACAGTGAGGCGCGGGGATTGGTGCTTTCGGCTACAGTTGCTCAGTTTTCGTCGCTCTTGCTGGCATTCGCTTGGACTCGTTCGACAGATGCACCTGTAATCCTTGGACACCTCAACTTTTTCTCGGAGTTTAATGTCTGTTTTTTTCGTCACGAGTTAGCTTTTGAGCTTTACCCAAGAGAAAAATGAATTGTTTAAGCAATATGCGATCGCCCTTTCTTGTTTCTGATGAGCGATCGCCTAAAATGAAAGGGCGATCGCCCTTTCTTTTTTCTGATGTGCGATCGCCCCCTAACACATAAAGAGCGATCGATGTCTGCAACCAAAAGCATCAACGTTAGTTTTAACTCACTGCAAATTCTGTGAACTGACGCATATAAGGTGGATGAAACCCAACCACAATGTCCGACTTCGGCACACCTATATTAACCAGCTCTTGCCCTAAATCGATTTCTGTTCCATTCTGCTGAATCCAGATTTTGCCATCCTTAATATCGAGATGTATAGGACAACCGTAAACTCGCTGTTTGTTATCCCAACCCACTCGAACAACTTGATAATGATTGTGTTCTGTGTCAAAAACAACTTGCACCTCTACTTCTCCATAAGAAGGCTTGTATCCAGCATATTTCGTGAGAACTTGTTTGATACAATCCCGATATTTTTCTATTTTTTCCATAAAGCTATCACCTCTTCTTCTACGTCATAGACCAATAATTTTAACTGGTAATCTTCCACAACAGCGGTTGTAAATTCCCGCTTAAAGAAATCGTTATATGCCGTCAAAGGAATTGCCAAAAATAGCTGACGTTGGGGGTCTTTAAACTTGAGTGCTGTACGGTAGTTGATAAATTGTCCCACCGCTAAATGAAAATCTGTTATCGCTGAAGTATTCAAAAAGCTCTTGATTTCTACAGCAATTTTCTCGCCCTGCCGTTCGGCTGCCAGCAGACGTTCCGCCCCCAGATCGATTAACATATCAACTCCACCCACACTGATGGAAAGTGGGTCATCTGTAATCTGCCAACCATCCTTTTGCAAGGCAATCTTCACAACATCATGAAATTTATCCTTTGCTGACATAAAGCCCTGATGACAAACAATTATAATTATACTGGCATTAATTGAGATGTGTGAGTGCAATTCAGGTTGTTGACTCACCAAATCAAACATCGCGTGCGAGATCGCTATCGTAAGGCTTGTCCAAGAGAGTGCGATCGCCCCTCACACCAAATACCAAACACTGCGATGATTGTACAGAGTGCGATGCTTGAGTTAAACAAAAGATCGATCGGGAGCATCCCGATTTTGCAAGTATACAAAAGTATGATATGATGTATTGTTTTTTTGGAAAACCGACACTTAGCT
>NZ_JAUBPB010000118.1:4036-7477 GCF_036700545.1 Microcoleus sp. SVA1B4 | reverse complement strand
CAAAGTTTGATGGCCGGGGTAAAACCGGGTACGGAAGTAGTTGTTTTGGATGGGAACCGAGATGCGATCGACCAAATTACTCAAATTTTAGGTCTTCGCAGCAATATTGACAGCATTCACATAGTTTCTCACGGTGCTCCGGGTAGCTTGCAACTCGGCGACGGTAGCTTGAGTTTAGATAATGTGGAAACTTATTCCGAGAAATTGCAGCAGTGGCGGATTGCTTTAAATCTGGGTGCAGACATTCTGATTTACGGTTGTAATGTCGCAGCAGCACCTCGCGCTTACCCGAAAGTCCGCCAGGGAATGAATTCCCAGGCTCAAAGCTCAAGTCGGTTGAAACCGACTGCTTACCCGAAAGTCCGCCAGGGAATGAATTCCCTGTCTCAAAGCTCAAGTCGGTTGAAACCGACTGAAAACAAGGCGGCTATTGAGTCCTCTTCAGAGGACTTTCGCTATGAGACGGGGAATTCATTCCCCGGCGGTATCGGGGAACAAGCCAGAGATTTAGATGTAGATGTAGATTTATATCTAGACGGTTTCGCCTTCATCCAACGAATTGCCCAACTCACAAATACCAATGTTGCAGCTTCCAAAAACCTCACCGGAAGTGTAGCAAAGGGCGGGGACTGGGAACTGGAAGTCAGAACCGGGAAAATAGAAGCACCGCTGGTATTTGAACCCGAAGTGTTAGCGGGTTACGAGTATGTTTTAAATAGTTTTGGTACTGCGACTAACTTTCCCGTAGGTTCAGATCCTGTCTCCGTCGATGTCGGTGATTTTAACGGCGACGGAATAAAGGACTTAGCCGTGGGCAATTCCAGCAGTGGCGCCGCTGCTGGCACATCAATTCTGTTAGGAAATGGCACGGGTAGCTTTGGCACCGCTACTCTGTTGCAACAGGGGGCCTATATCCAGGCTGTCGCTAAATTTAATACAGATATCTATGACGACTTGGTTGTAAATAATGGCAATGGTTCTGTATCAATGTTTTTTGGGAGTAGCACTGGCTTGGGTGCTCCCGTGGATCTATCTTTCGATTCATATATTTTCACTAAATACATTGCTGCGGAAGATTTTAACGGCGACGGCAGGACAGACTTAGCTTTAGCGACTAATCGTGCCACGGGTTCCCCCAATACTAATGGTGTCGTCTCAATTCTATTGCAGAATCTTGATGGCACTTTTGCGCCTCCTCAAAACTTTTTGGTAGGAATAGCGCCTCAATCTATTGCGGTCGATGACTTTAACGGCGACGGAATAAAGGACTTGGCTGTCGCGAACAATCAAACAGGTGAAGGCGTTTCAATTCTGCTGGGGGATGGCAGTGGGAGTTTTGGCCCGGCAAACAAGATTCCAGTGGGGTCACGACCATCTTCTATAGCTGTGGGGAAATTTAACAGCGACTCCTTCCCCGACTTGGCTGTAGCGGACCAGAACTCTAACAACATCTCTATCCTGCTAGGAAATGGTAGCGGAGGCTTTACTACTACGGAAATTCCAGTGGGACCGAGTTCTTATTTCCTCACCGTTGCGGATCTCAACGGTGACTCCAAGCAAGACTTGGCTGTCGGGAACAATAACAAGGTTTCAACTCTGTTGGGGAATGGCGACGGCACATTTACCAAGACTGTTGATTTAGATGCGGGATTGCAGCCTACTGCTGTTATTGCGAAGGATTTGAACGGGGACGGTTTGCCTGACTTGGTCACCACCGACTACAATCCTAACAACGTTTCGATTCTGCTGAATACACCCAATACAGTTAATTTTGGTGCAGCAACATACAGCGGTACAGAAGGAACAACAGACAAAGTAGTTAATATTCCCGTCACCCTCAGTGGCGGCACACCCTTCACCGATGTAACTGTACCAATTCTCATCGACCCCAGCAGCAGTGCCACCGAAAATTCAGACTACACCTTTTCCCCTACCTCGATAATTTTCCCCGCAGGTGCAACAGGTGACGCACTCACTCAGAATGTTGCATTTACTATCAAACCCGACAACATAGTTGAAAACGCCGAAACCGCAATCCTCAACTTGGGCACAATCACCGGAGGCATTGCAGGTACAACCAAACAAACCACACTAACTATTGCTGCTAACGGTCAACCTTCAAGCCTGAGTCCGTACCAAATCGACCTCAAAACAGGCACAATTACTGGTGGGCCAAACCCGTTTATTTCTCTAGTAAATACCCCGACAGACTCAAACGCAGATAGTTGGTTAGAAGCCGTAGCCAAAATCAATTTTGACGGCAAAATCAAAAAAGCGAAATTCATCGTTGAATACGACAAAACTCCGTCAGGATGGACGGTAAATCTCGGCGACTCAGCGTCAAACGACGGCTATGGAGGGGATGCAAGCACTCAAAGGCGCGATGCCGAGATGCAGATTGTTAACGGGAATATGAGCGTTAACGGCAATGACTACAATACACCCCCTGGCGGAGTCCTTACCCCAGGAAATGTGCCTAACTTGGTCACCAACGGTTCCCGCGTCGAGTTAGAAGTCAGCAACGAACAACTTGCGTGGGATAACAAAAGCGGGCTAAAAAATAGCCTGAATTCGCCGTATCTTTATGCTCTCAATGGTCAACCTGATGATGGCGGGCCAGTCAATTCGGAGATTTACGCCGGATTTAACAGGGTGATTTCCGGGCCAGGCGATCGCATCGGATCGGGTGCTAGCAAGGTGACAATTCTGCTTAATCCGATCGACTACGCGATTAGTGCTGGTGTTGCAACCGTTACAGAAGGCAATGAAGGCAAAACTGCTGCCACTTTTACTGTTACCCGCAGCGGTAGCACTGAGTTGGCGAGCACAGTAGATTATGCGATCGCGGGTACTGCTAGCAACGTCACCGACTACAACAACATCGGTGGCACATCCGGTGCAACTGCTGCGACTGGTACGATTAATTTTGCAGCGGGCGAGACATCGAAAACCATTACTCTCGATGTTTTAGGCGATGCGGCGATCGAAGACAATGAAACCCTTGAGGTTACGCTGTCAAATCCCTCGGTATTAGATTCTACACCGACAATTACCGCTGCTACCGCTACCACAACTATTACTAATGATGATGTAGCGCCACCGACACCGACGCCAACGCCGACACCAGTCACGCCGACGCCAACGCCGACAACTGAGACTCCCACGCCGACGCCGACACCAACGCCGACGCCAGTCACGCCGACACCGACGCCAACGCCGACACCAACGCCGACAACTGATACTCCAACTCCGACGCCGACGCCAGTCACGCCAACGCCGACGCCAGTCACGCCCACACCAACGCCGACGCCAGTCACGCCCACACCAACGCCGACAACTGGCACTCCGACGCCAACGCCGACAACTGATACTCCAACTCCGACACCGACAACTGATACTCCAACTCCGACGCCGACAACTGATACTCCAACGCCGACGCCG
>NZ_JAUBPB010000118.1:0-3936 GCF_036700545.1 Microcoleus sp. SVA1B4 | reverse complement strand
ACAACTGGTACTCCGACTCCAACTCCGACAACTGGTACTCCGACTCCAACTCCGACAACTGGTACTCCGACTCCAACTCCGACAACTGGTACTCCGACTCCAACGCCGACAACTGGCACTCCAACGCCGACGCCACCGACACCCCCGACACCTGGTGGTACCATCGACACACAGAAGAATTGGTGCGGCGTAGAAGCTGGATTGGATAAACTTGAGAAAATTCTTGACGACCAATTACAGGCAGTTAACCTACCCATTGTCGGCCCGCTCAAGGACATTTCCCCAGATTTTATTGGCAACTTCAAGACTAAGTTAGTCGATACAATTAAAAATCATGGAAATCAAAGTCTGAGTCAGTTAGAAAGTAGCCTCCGCACTGCACTTGGCTCGACTTTCAATGTTGCTCTAACTGGGACTTCTAGTGCTAATGAAAGTACCTTGCTAATTACTCTTGGCAAGCAATATCAGTTTCCCGATCTCAATCTCTCTAAAAACTTAGGAGTGCCGGCATTAAGCTTAGATGTAGATGGAAAAGCAAAATCAAAATACAACTTCAACTTGTCCCTGGGAGTTGGTGTTAGTAAAGATTTCGGCTGCTACATAGATACTGACAAAACTAAGTTAACCGCCAACATTGACTTGGGCCTAAATGATCAATTCAAGGCAAAAGGCAACTTAGGTTTTTTCCAAGTAGACCTGGCAAACGATACCAAAAACCCTACTAAAGTCGATGCCAACCTCGAAGTCAAGCTCAATGACTTAGACAATCTGGGCGGCCCGAATGATGGCCCTCGCCTCACATTGCCAGAATTGCAAGGTAACTATCAGTTCAAAGACTTATTCAATGCCGACTTAACGAGCAATGCTAATCTCGGTCTCACAGCAAAAACCAGTATCAACGGCAATGCTGCATTCCCCTCCTATAACTTCGACTTAGCAGTTAATTGGCCCATCCTAAATTACGCTAACGGTCAATTAACCGGGCCGCAAAAGCCCACAGTTGCATTTAACAATATGCAACTAGATTTGGGGACATTTGTCAATAATTTTGCCAAACCAATTATCGGTAAAATTTCTGATGTCATTAAACCATTTCGACCAGTTATCAACTTCCTCAATGCCGACACTAAGTTACTGTCTACACTAGGTTTAGCTGGCGAATTTGATAAAAATGGGGATGGAATAGTCAGCGTACTAGAACTGGCAGCAAAAATCTCTGGGCGCGATATCGATACCCGGTTTTTAGATGCGGTTGCCAAGGTTGATAAAGTTGTTGATTTGGCAAACCAAATAGCGAATTCTCCCGATAAAATCGATTTGGGTTCTTACACTCTGGGGAATGTAGATGTTGTCGATAACAGTGCGAATCTTCAGAATGCTTCCCCGATCCCAACGACTGCTGTACAGCAAACAGCCAACCAACAAATTAACTCCAAAACAAGCGGCAAGGTCAAGGAGTTCTTAAATGCCTTAAAAGATATTGATGGCTTTGATATCCCACTCTTGACCAAACCAGAAACCGCGATTCAATTGCTGATAGGTAAACCCGATGTTTCGGTATTCACCTATCAGATGCCAAAACTGGGGTTTGACTTTAATATCGAGAAAAAATTTCCGATATGGGGGCCGCTCCAGGGTTTACTGGGAGGCAAGTTTAGTGCTTCAGCTCATCTAGGATTTGGGTACGATACCCACGGATTAAGTGAGTGGAAAAAGTCTAATTTTGCGACGGACTCTGCTAGCAAAGTTTTGGATGGATTTTATGTGAGCGATCGCCAAAATGCTGACGGTACAGGCCCAGATGTTGACGAACTCAGTCTTGACGCTAGTATTGCCGTAGGTGCAGGGTTGAATGTTGGCGTGGCCGAGGGCTATGTCAAAGGTGGAATTCAAGGCAAAGTGGGCATTGATTTGATAGATATCGGAGAATTCCAACCGAAACAAGGTGGCGACGGCAAAATCCGAACATCGGAAATTACTTCCCGCATCAGCAAACCCTCGGAACTGTTTGATGTAACAGGAAAAGTCAATGCTTTTCTGGGTGCTCAAGTAAAAGCCTACTTACCCGAAATTTGTTATAAAACAATCCCCGAAATAAGCATAAGATTGTTCGGAAAGAAAAGAGTCATCACGCGTGAATTCAGACTCCCTTATCCGTGCTTCGATTACAAAACCGTCTACGATAATAACTTTGCCACATTTGAGTTAGCTAAGTTTACTTTGGGGCCGAGTTCTAGCACTAGGGGTAGAGCAATTAACGGTTACATGGCCGGGGCGACAGTCTTCTTCGATGCCAACTTTAATGGAGTTCAGGATGAAAACGAACCGTTCTCAATTACTAACGCAGATGGCAGCTTTGACTTAGATGTCTCTCTTGACCAATTCGACAAAAATAATAGCGGCGACCTCGAACCGGATGAAGGCAAAATTGTACTCATAGACGGCATCAATACCTCTACTTATTTGCCGCAGCAAACACCCCTATTTGCCACACCTGATGCTACAGTAGTTACTCCATTAACTACCCTATTGACCGAGTTGATCGAGCAAGGGAGTGACCCAAATCAGGCGCAAATTCAGGTTAAATCTGCACTGGGAGTGTCGTCAGTAATTGACTTGACTAGCTACGACCCGCTAGAGGCAATTACTCAAAACGACCCGAACGGTTTGGCGGTTTATGCAGCACACGCTCAGGTACAAAATACCATTGTTTTGATAACTGATTTAATTAGCGGTGCTTCAAATACCGCGAAAAATGAGATTGGCGATCGCGTAATTTCCGCCGTTGCCAATCAAATTCAATCTGGCACTCTCGATTTAAGCAATTCCACACAATTGCAAGCGATTATTCAGTCGGCGACGAGTCAACTGCAAGTACCACAACTCTCTAGTATTACTTCGGATGCTGCCCAAATTATTGCAGAGGGAAATCAGCGGATTAGTGATCTCGCATCCAGCAATTCCTCGCCCTCAGATGCCGCGACAGAAATGGCTCGCATCCAAAAAGTCGCACAAGGAGAAGTAGCCCAAGATTTACTGCAAGTCGCAGCCGGAAATAAAACGATTCAGTCGGCCCTTTCCGAAAATACTGGTGCATCTCTAAATACCAAAATTCAGTCGGCGACAGCTAACAATCCAACAGTCCGCAATACTTTAGATACAGATGACTCCAGTACACCATCTACACCCGAAGAACCATTCCCAGAAAGCGGTATTGAATTCGTTAAAGATGGGGAAAATACTACCGAAAGCACAGATGGCGATGATACCATTATGGGAAGTGCTAGCGATGATATATTGCGCGGTAGAAAAGGAAATGACTTGTTGTTTAGTCTTGATGGCAATGATTGGATGAATGGCAATCAAGGCAACGACGTAACAGATGGTGGAATTGGGGACGATACGCTTTACGGCGGAAAGGGTTTTGATACTTTGACTGGTGGTGCCGGCAATGACTTCCTTTCTGGCAATCGAGGTGAAGATATCCTAATTGGTGAAAAGGGCGACGATACCCTCTACGGCGGTCAAGGCAATGATATTCTGCTAGGAGGTCAGGGTAACGATTTCCTCAGTGGCGATTTGGGCGATGATACCTTAGTAGGGGATGTAGGGAGCGATCGCTTCTTATTATCCACCAATTCTGGTATTGATACTGTTGCTGACTTTGAAGTCGGTCAAGACTTGTTAGTATTGGGTAACGGGTTGACTTTCTCGCAATTAGCCATTGCCGAAGATAGCGATGCAACATTAATCCGGTTTGCACAAACAGGGGAGATTTTGGCTTCTCTGGCCGGAGTTTCTGCTAGCAGTATTAGTGCCGTTAATTTCGCATTGATTTGAGAAAGATGTGGGTTTAAGCACTTAGGAATGAGAATTAAATAACTTCCACTCTTGAAAGTGGGATGGGCGTCCCGCCCGTCCAAAAAGGACGGGCGG
>NZ_JAUBPB010000117.1:0-8087 GCF_036700545.1 Microcoleus sp. SVA1B4 | reverse complement strand
GAAGCTAAGTGTCGGTTTTCCAAAAAAACAATACATCATATCATACTTTTGTATACTTGCAAAATCGGGATGCTCCCGTTCACGCTTCTGTTGACGCTCTACCTATTATCCTCTCTTGATACTACTTTTACAAAACCGGGATGCTCCCATACTGCTGCTACCATCAACGGTAAGTTGAGAATTCTCCCTCGTAAACCCAGTTGACGGTAGTAATTTTCTTGTGAGGTGATGGCTGGTGTTAATAATGCAGATAGTTGCGAGGCGATTACCTCTTCTTCCATCATTGGCCTGTGAGTTTTTTTAGCGTGGTCACGGTTAGTTTTTTGATTCTTGGCCATATTTGCTGACCTACACAATCGCTCAATTATTTGTCAATTCTATCATTTGATAATACCAACGCCCGCAACTATTATTGATCACACGCAACTATTATTGATCGCCCGCAACTATTATTGATCGCCCGCAACTATGATCGATCGCCCGCAACTATGATCGATCGCCCGCAACTATGATCGATCGCCCGCGACTAGAGTAGGCGAACAACTTATTAATAATGATAATCGCTGCCGGTGGGAGAGTCCGCCGACGGCGGACTCTCCCACCCTTACCCCTTGTTTGATTATCATTATTATTCAATTATATTTCTACATAAAGGGGTATTGACAAAATCTCCTCCGTTCTAACTTGTTACCAATGATCTAGTCCAAACTGTCGGGGAGATAATTTTAGCTGATAGATCATCTAAATAGAAATCGTAAACAGGTTCTCCTGATAATTCACAGCAAAGAGGTTCAATAATTTTAGTGAACGGATTCCAAACTATTGTTACAGTCCGTTTCGTTTTCTTTCTTTGCAACTCACATTGAATATGTACTGTAGGTAGATGGATAATCATTGCACTGTGCAACCAAGCTTCTACACTCATTGCATAACGCTCTTGGATATCTAACAATTTTCGATCTAGCTCTCTATTAGTAGCTTCAATTCGAGCTAATTCTTTGTCTAATTCATCACCAATCAAATTTTTTAACTCAATCTTGTGGCGAATCCCAGAGCTAATCGTGTTGTAATAATCCTTTAGTCTTTCTTCATCCCTAGCTCTTGCTCTTGTTAATTTAGCCTGCCAATTATCTAAAGATTTTTCAATCAATATTCCACTTTGATGTTCGATTAACTTCAACAACTCATCAAAAGGAATAGAAAATGGTGTTTCTTGATTATCCACATCCATTCTGTCAGACTCCCAAAATAAAGCATCCCCAATTTGTACTGGTGTTACTCCTGTTATTTCATTGATAATAAACGAAACTAGACCAATCCTTTTTTCTTCGGCATTCGCTGTGTAAGCCACATTACATAAAATGTAGCGAGTGGTTGATGGTTTAGCATCTACAAAACGAATTAACCCATTTTGAGGTTTGAATCTCTCTGGTATGCTTTTGTCAAATCCCGTAGCTTTTAGATAGCCATCAAATTTTACACCCAAGGCACTAATCTGCCCTTTGACAGCTAATAGTTCAGATAATTTATTTAATACTTCTGAATGATAAGTAACAAAAACACTTTGAGGTACATCAGTGATAGTTGTAAAAGTTACTTCTTCTGGTAGAGAAAGTAACGAGGCTATGTTTTCATTTAACAGCGCATTTAAAACGTGTTCCCCAGCCGGTTCAGCTATTCCGTCATGGAGAGCTACAATTTTTTCTAAAGTAGTAATTATTGGGTCTGATAACATATTTAATCAAATCAATTTTTCAAGCTTCAAAATCTGCGCCAAAAATCTGTTCATCCAGTTCTTGAATTTGCTCATATTGTTTTTGGGCTTTCAACAAATTATCTGCCAATTGCTCAAAGGCTTGATCTAATTCGGGTTTAACTTGATGCTTAAGCCAGATATCCATGACAACTTCACTAAAGTCAAATTCATCATCCACATTGCCTAAAATTGTTTCAATTTCTCCGACTACCAGTTCAAACATATTAATTTTGTCGTGCAGTATCCGCAGAATATACTCTTCGATACTGCCTTTGAGACAGAAGTTAAAAATAAAAACATCCTGGGTTTGTCCGATGCGGTGGATGCGACCAATGCGCTGTTCAATTTTCATTGGGTTCCAGGGCAGGTCATAATTAACGATCGCATTAGCAAACTGGATGTTACGTCCTTCTCCCCCTGTTTCCGATGCTAAGAGTACAGAAACATTATCCCGAAATGCGGCTATAGCCTCATCTTTCTGTTTAAGGGACATTCCGCCAGTAAATTCTGCAAAGGGGATATTTTCCGCTTGCAGCGTTTTAGCTAAATAGGTGCTAGTTGCTTTATGGGTTGTGAAAACTAAGGTTTTCTGGCGAGATTTGGAGAGCATCTCTACTAAGGTTTTTGCTTTCTCGACCTGCTTGACTTGGGATGCTCGTGCAGCTAAAGACTTCAGTTCTTCATCGGGTAGGCGGATAGTCAGTTGCTTGAGGGAGTCAGCTAAAGCATTAGGGGATGAACCCGCTCGCATTAGCAAATTAGTACGGGAGAGTCTGTCTAGTTTATCCTCTGAAGAACGTAGATACTTGCTCAAGTCTTGGTAAAGTTTCTCCTCTCCGGCTGCCGGGGTAACGGTAATTGTGGTGGCGAAGCGTTTGGGCAGTTTGACATCTACTAGGGCGCGGGTATTTCGTACCATAACTTCCCGCATCAGAGTGCGTAACTTTTCGGGATTTTTAGGGACTCGTCCATTCTTGGAATTGACGTATTCTTTTTTAAAAGCGGCTTCTGTTTGTAGCAGTCCCGGTTTGAGGAGGGTTAGCAGATTAAACAGTTCCACAAGGGAGTTCTGCACTGGCGTAGCAGTAAGCATGAGGATAAACCGCTTATTGAGGGCGTTGACCAGTTTCCAGTTGAGGGTACTGCGATTTTTTAGATGGTGTGCCTCATCGACAACAACCAAATCCCAAGTACGACTGGTGACGTGAAGATAATGTTTAGCAGACTTAGCCGTGTTTAATGAAGCGATAATTCGCGGATTATTTGTCCAAAATTCGTCTATCGGTTGTTGTGGGTCACGGTTATCTGTGGTGATAGTAGCGATATTAAATTTGTCACTTAACTCTGATTGCCACTGGGAAACTAGGGATGCCGGAGTTAACACTAGGATGGACTTTACCATCCCCCTAGCTAAGTATTCGGCGATGATTAGTCCCGCTTCAATGGTTTTACCCAATCCGACTTCATCCGCTAGTAATGCCCGTCCACCCATTTGTCTGAGGACTTTTCGGGCTGTTTCAATCTGATACCAGTATTTGTCGATAGCAGTTAATGTGGGTAGGCAAATGAGTTGGTCATAGTCTGCCATTACCGAGAGGTTAAACAGGTCTAAACGCGCTTCGTAGAAGTTAAGCGGGTCGTATTTACCAGCTTTCAGGGCTTCTAAGGCAGTGGAAGGATTGAATTGAAATGTATAGTTTTTTTCCATATTTATAGTTTTTCCTTACTTGGTCTGCTAAACAGACCTGTCCGCTAGCCTAAAAGCTTTGCTAGGTAATAAGTGTAGTCATTATCCTTAGCGTTTGAGGCTAAGAATACGGGCGACCCACGGCTAGAACCCTTTATTGTACAGCCAAGTTATGATGCTTGGTATTGACATCTCCCCATGCCTAAAGGCGAGGGGATTCATAAGACCACAATTTAAGTCTTACAGGTGCTGACAAGTCACCTCTACCAACTCCACTTAGATCGAGTCCAAGTATTGTTGCTACTTTACGACCAATATTTGCACAACCATTGCAATCTGCATTAATTAGCCACCCCTTCGCTGTCCGATATAATCCACGTTTAATTCTTGTTCCAGAAGCTTTCCACCACTCGGGTTTTTCGCCGATTTTAGGCAGTTCGTCCGCATCGAGAAAAGAAGTTTTTGAAGTATAGGATTCTTCGGTTTCGACGAATTTAATTCCGTACTGTTCGCAGAGTTGAGCAATTCTATCTTTTAACCTACCCGTGGGAATCTGAACAAATTTTTGATTGGTATTTGTACCCAGATTTAGCGAATCTTTCTGATACTTGTTCCATCCAAATATGACTGTACCAATCTTGGATGATATACAATGATCTATCACCTTACGAGCAGCTTTATTAACTGCATCCCGCATTGTTCTATTTCTGCTTTCGGTCAGCCGTTCCAGTCTTTTCGACCAGAATCCATTGTCTTTTCCAGACATCAAGCTTGCCACTCGTTTGTTATAGCCTTGGTTGATGGACTTGAGATGCTTTCCGTCTACGATGAATGAAGTTCCAATATTGCTGACACAAGTTATCCAGTTGTCCATCCCGTGGTCGATCATCAATACAGAATCAACGTTGACATCGGATTGAACAGCTTCTTTTTGGTAAACCAATTCTAGATAAAAACATCCGTTTCTAGGTAAAATCCTGTACTCTCGAATCGAAGAATGCTCCTTATTAGATGGCATCGTCAGATAGAACGCATCTATGCCAAACCAAGCTTTAACTTGCTTCCCTAAAGGAAATCGCAACATTCCATCTTTTAATTTGACTGATCTACCTGTAAAAGTTACAAGGGCTAATCCACCTTGTCTGTATCCAGGAAGTCTTGGATGTTGCGTCACTGTCCCTTCTTTGATTCCAGCTAGCAAGCCCAAATAGGATTGGAAAGATTCAGCAACGCTAGTCAGTATCTGCTGTGCGGTATCTGAATAAAAAGCTTTATAATGAATGTTTCGATTGTCCGTTCCTAAAACTTTATGCAGCTTGGCTCTACTCGGTATCCTGCCAGTTTTGAAGAATAGTTGTCTGGCATAATAAGTTCCACAATTAATTAACTTTGAGGCTTCACTACACAAGAATTCTAAGACTGCTTTCAATTCTTTGTCTGGACTAATTAGATTTTGCTGACATCCATACATTCTGTTTTCCTCCTTGCTCTATATTAGCATAGTATTCTTGATTAAAGATTTAAATATGACTACAAAACAACCAATACCACCAAGAAAATACTGAAGGCGGTTGAAACCGCTACCGACTTCCTCCCCATGTCTAAAAGCCAGGGGCTTCCGTCTCGTTTTTCGGTGATACGGAAGTAGTGGTGAGACATAATCCTTGTCCCATAAGCAATACGGAGGACAGTTTTAGATCTAGTCGAGTCTCCGAAACCCTTACTGGCTATATGCTGGACTATTTTTTCAAGGTTTAAGTAAGCGCGCACTCGTTTCAGAAAATGCGTAAAAAATGGCAGGGCTTCCTCGCCCTCGGCTTACAGGGCCGTTAAAAAACTGTCCGAAGTATTGATCAACAGGTTTTATCAAACATATTGATTGTTTTATGAACCTAAGCACTTTGTTTAAATTCTAGACAAATTTAAGGTAGCAACAATTAATCCAGTTCGATGTCTTGGATGCGCTGTTTATAAGGTTGGTTATTTGGTTGAATATTTTGCTGTTCTTGCTCAATTAATTGTATCCAGATATCATTCCAACTTGACTGTGGATTGACAAGTTCTGCATTCGGTAGCAGCGCAAGCGCATTTCGAGCGA
Source organism: Microcoleus sp. SVA1B4 (assembly GCF_036700545.1). Taxonomy (NCBI): domain Bacteria; kingdom Bacillati; phylum Cyanobacteriota; class Cyanophyceae; order Oscillatoriales; family Microcoleaceae; genus Microcoleus; species Microcoleus sp. SVA1B4. The sequence goes on along the minus strand of NZ_JAUBPB010000117.1, from coordinate 2,546 downwards.
GCTGAGAATTTTCTGCAATCGCTATAATAACGCTATCGAGTTCTTGTAAGAATTCTATAGGCAGTTGTGAAGATCGTTCAATTCCTAGGTAAAGTGTCGCTGGTGCTGTTGTAGAGTTATCCTGTTCAATAAGCAAAATTGAAAGGGCTTCTATTGGGTTACAGGCAATCACAGCTCGCTCAATTTCTCCAGTAGTCGCTACCCAGAAAGCAGCTTCAGATGACAGGGGATGGGTTGTACTAAAGTCGCCTCTTTCATTAAGAACAAACGCGAACCGGTCTTCCTCGTCAAGCGTCCGTGCCGTAAAGACAGCCTTTTCAGAGCCGGCATACAGCCAAGAATGAGAGTGCAATAAATCGAGTAACTCTAAAGGTAAACTGTACTCGACTGCTAGATGCGAGCGCACTTTTTGCCACTGAGTTTCATTCCTTTCTGGCAGGATTGATAATTGCAACTCTAACTCATTTGCTGTTGTACTCGTTGCAGGTGCGGTTGTTTCTAGCTCAGATTGTGACAACTCTAACTCATTTGCTGTGGTAGGAGTTCCATGTGTAGTTGTTTCTAGCTCAGATTGTGACAACTCTAACTCATTTGCTGTTGCACTCGTTGCAGGTGCGGTTACTGCTAGCTCAGATTGTGACAACTCTAACTCATTTGCTGTTGCACTCGTTGCAGGTGCGGTTGCTGCTAGCTCAGATTGTGACAACTCTAACTCATTTGCTGTTGCACTCGTTGCAGGTGCGGTTGCTGCTAGCTCAGATTGTGACAACTCTAACTCATTTGCTGTTGCAGGGATTGCCGGTGCGCCTGCTACTAACTCAGATTGTGACGACTCTAGCTCATTTTCCTCTGCCTCACTGGGGGCGATAGCTAAGTGTTGTGGCTGCATTAAAGCCTCAATTAGGGCGTTATCTCGTTGTGGGTCATAGCTAACGCCTCGATGCTTCTGCAATCCAGAAAAAGTGTAGGCTTTACCCAACTGAGTACCACTTAAAGCGACCCCATCTAAATTGTAAGAAATGCCTTTACTGAAGACGATTCCAGTTCGAGTCAATCCGACTTGCACCTCTACGCCTTGTTGCTGCAACCGCTCAACGAATTCTGGCATACTTGGGTTGTCTTGGGAAACTTCATCAATTAGGTCTTGCAATTGCACCCTAACGCTCTTGTTCCCCTTGTTTTTTAATTGCCTGTGTTCTCCTGTAGTCTGAGCTCGCTTGTCTGTTTCCCAACTGGGTGTAACAGTTTCCAGGTTGTAGTTCCGTTCAAGCTGGCGAATAGTTTCTTGGCTTTTGTAGTAATCCCAGCTATCATCAACAACACCTCCATCTAGGCAAATGCGACTGGCGACGATGTGGATGTGGTCGTGTTCTGTATCGCTGTGCTTGACAACTGCGTACTGGTTGTTGTCAAATTCCATCGCTTTCATGTAGTTGGCTGCAATCGCCAGCCAGCGCTGGTCATTTTCTTCAGAATCTTCTAGTTTTTCGGTGCTATCGACAGATAAAGTGGCGTGAAAAACTGCTACTTTCAGGTTAGGTCTTAGTTGTCGGGCGATGGCAAATTCAGCAGCCAGTTCTTCAGGTGTTTGTCCACACATAGTACCGCCAATTAAGTAAGCGCCTTTTTTGCCAAGTACATAGTTCAGACAGCCCCTCCAGCCTGTACCTTTGATTTGTTTGCCAATCATAACCGTTTTGTAGTAGGTTTATTGCATCGATTGCTCAGGCTTGTTAAAAATTAGCGAACTGTAGAATTGGTAAGGTTTGCAACTATTGTTTTAATAGCAGTTTGGTTTTGTTGAATGAGGTGCTGTACGCTTTCTAAGAGTTCTGTATTGACAGTAACGGGTTCTCCTAATACCACAGCACTATTGCAAGCTTTAGCAATCTGATTAATATTGTTTCCGGCAACTCTAAGTTGGGCATTAATTTGGCATAAAACTTGATAGGCTTTTAAGTCAAATGCAGCTAGAGGGCGTGGCATGGCTCTTTTCAAAGCTGCACGACGCATGAAGTCGCTCATACTCAAATTTACTTGGTTCGCTAGTGTTTGAATTTGGCTATAATCCGAGTCAGTTAGGCGAATGTGGATATGGTTTGATAGCCGTTCTCTGGGTCTTGCTTTCAGTAAAGTTTTCATAGCTTTTAATCAGGAATCACACTATGAGCCAAGATACAAGTTAATAACTGTAATCGACAAGCGCTATTCAGGTGAATTTATCTCCCCCAATTGGAGAGGGCTATTTAGACAGTTTATTAACGTAAAGACTGACTATAATTTCCTTTATTTGTATAAAATAGTGGGTTGAGGTGCGATCGCACTTGAATAAGTGATGAGCTTGTTGAATTGCTTTTGAAGCATTTTCTCCCTCTAATTTCTTATAGCTGTATAATATTCAGCTTGAATTGTAGTACAAATAGTTACAATTGTCATTAAAGCTAAAGAAAGTATTAAACCCGACCTTATGGTTAGGCTTCCGTAAAAGGAGGGTGCATTATTTCTCTTTCTGCACTTAAAAGTCAGGTTTGTGATCACAAAAACAT